>NZ_JBSYOO010000051.1:0-247923 GCF_058244675.1 Candidatus Thiodiazotropha sp. AKIB8
ACGATTTTTTCCTGTGAATCAAAACAGTTTGCGTAGGGTGGGGCCATGCCCCACCACTAAGGCTGAAGCACACAAGCCCCTGTTTCTTTTGTGCTCAAAATCTATTTTCGAATATCCACAGATTGCATTTACAATACCACCTCTGTGGGGGATAGCAGTTTTCTTTGAGCAGGTTATGAGTTGACATCTAACCGTCAATGTTATTCTGTTTCAAAACTGTGGTTCTTCTTGATAGCGTGTCATAAATGATTGATAAAATTACCCGGCTCTTTCCTGTGTGGGCGATACTGCTCTCTCTCTTGGCGTATTTTGTTCCGGATCTGTTTGCCGGTTTAAAGCCAGCAATAGTGCCTCTGTTGGGCTTGGTTATGTTTGGCATGGGTATGACTCTGAGCTGGGTCGACTTTAAAAGTGCTGTAAAAAAACCAAGCCTGATCGGTGTCGGGGTTCTGCTGCAGTACGCATTGATGCCTTTTGCGGCCTGGATGATTGCAGAATTATTCGGATTGCCGCCCTATCTGATGGCTGGAATGGTGTTGGTTGGGGCTTGTCCAGGAGGAACTGCCTCGAATGTGATTTGTTATCTGGCTCGAGGGGATGTTGCCTTATCCATAACCCTTACAACAGCTTCGACTCTGTTGGCAATCATTGCCACGCCGCTGCTTACCTGGGTCTACGTTGGCGAGAAAGTCCCTGTGCCGGTGGAGAGTATGCTTTGGTCGATATTTAAAATAGTCCTGCTGCCTGTTGCATTGGGGGTTCTGGTAAACACACTTTATGGTCGTAAATTGAGACAGGTTAAACACCTTTTTCCTCTGATATCCGTTTTAGCAATTGTGGTGATCATTGCCATAATTGTTGCCCTTAACCAAGGGAATATTGCACGTATCGGGGTTGCATTGGCCTTGGCTGTTATGTTGCATAACTTGATTGGGCTGGCAGGTGGCTATTGGATCTCTCGCCTGTTGGGTTGGGATGAGAGGATATGCCGTACCTTGGCTATAGAGGTAGGTATGCAGAATTCAGGGCTGGGTGTTGCTTTGTCGGTTAAATATCTTTCAGCTGCAGCAGCATTGCCAGGTGCCATATTCTCCATATGGCACAACTTGTCTGGTTCTATGTTGGCAGGATACTGGTCGAGGCGCTGATAAGCATTTAATAGAGGTGCCCTTAAGTTGAGGCTTCCGAGAAGTTGCTATCCAGGATATTCAGAATTGAGTAAGAGGCCTTTCTTTTTTCCTTCTTTGCTGGACTTCAGATATTCAGATAGCAGTTTTTTTGCCAGAGTCATCAAGGGATACAAATGTGATCGTGGTTGAAAATATGCTCGACTCCTGACCGCATTCAGAATCTTCGGCAAGTACGGAGACCCGGTATTGAACCGATGACTCACCCTTTTTGCTCTGCTGGATATCGAAACGGAGAATGGCACCCTCCTGCACGCTGCGATGAAAGGTTACCCGATCCATGCCTTTGGTTACGAAGTGTCGACCGGGGTAGTCGTGAACTGCTGCAATCCAGGCGTACTCATCGACCCACTTCAGCAGGTTGCCGCCAAACAGGTAGCCATACTGGTTGAGGTGTTGGGGCAGTACCAGTTTGTGATTTTCCACTACGCTTTCAGTTCTGGTGGTGGTGTAGGAGAGTTCTGATGCATGATCAGATGCCAGCCTTGATCACCCTTGCGAAAGATATTGGTGGCATAGACCGGTTGCATCCCCGCTTCGGGGCCAGCATTGACCCACTCTTCGATCAGATGAATGGCGATACTCTCTGACTCAATCCAGCTGAGGTGTTTGATCTGCATCTCCAGAGAGATATCGCTGTTGAGTAAGGAGGACCAGACCTCTTCGATTGCAGCCCTGCCGCGTTGAATGGGCATCATTGGAAGCAGGCAGAGAGTCTCCTCACTCTCATCCCATACCGCCATCATGGCACTTAGGTTTTTTTCATCGATTGCATCATAGTAGGCATCTTCAGCATCTTGGGGGGTGGAGAATGGGGTGGCCATATTGCTTTCCTGATCTTGTCACTGTTGGATTGTTGAGGATTCTACGGGATTCCCTCATAGAGATGATAGAGGGTGTTTATTAATAAGGTGATCGATGAAGCTACAGGCTCCACAGGTTTGTTGCTTTGATGAGCCAGTTGGTAGCGAGGTTGAGCACAAATAATCCTGTGTAGAAGGGGCTATGCATCACCTGATTGATGGATATCATGGTGCTGCTGCTTATCACTTGGCGATACTTTCTCCCATGTGCATCACCATCCCCTCATCCGCAAATGTTGGACGCAGTCGATCCTTTCCCGCCTGGGTCTGGCTGACAGAGACACCGGTAAGATTATTAACTGCAGCAGGACTGTTCAGTCTGCTGCTGTGGCTGATAGAGCTCTTGCTGTTGCAGGGTCAATCCTGGGATTGGATGATTTTCGATCTTATGTTTGCAATTTTGCCCGCATCTCTTTTTGGTGCTGTGCTGAGCCATATGCCCATTTGGCTGAAAGTGACCCCTCTACGTTATGTCAATTATGGGATGCTGTTTTTTGTGATATTGGCCACTCAGTTGGTTTTTCACCTGTCGATAATATTCAGTGGTTCACCCGGTCCGTTCTACCTCTCTCTGCTATTGATAACCTGGATTGCCTGTTTGAAATTGGTGAAAAATTTCTTAAGCAGTAGTTTTCAGCGGCGTCGTTTTATTGAACAGGCTCTGTTTTCTCTCTTGTTGGGGGGAGTCTCACTCGGGGCGCTGTTAGCGGTACTGAACCTTTCAGGAGCGCTTGAGGGCCAGCAATACTACTGGCTGGCTGGACTCTCTTATCTGCTGCCGCTGGTGGTTTTTCTGCTTATTCGTAGCTTGCGTGAGACGCCACGTATTCCCTAACTCCTCCGCTTTCCGTATCATCTGGCCTCTTCCTGGCCAGTAGCAACACTTAACACAATAGATGACTGATAAAATCGATCAGAGTTTTGAGGGGATCGAACGGGTTCCCCTCAATGAGTTTACCGAGAAGGCGTACCTGAACTATTCCATGTATGTCATTCTCGACCGGGCGCTGCCAAATATCGGCGATGGGCTGAAGCCGGTTCAGCGCCGGATTGTCTATGCCATGTCTGAGCTTGGCTTGAGTGCGGGGGCCAAATTCAAGAAGTCGGCGCGAACTGTCGGTGATGTACTGGGTAAATTCCATCCCCATGGTGATTCAGCCTGTTATGAGGCGATGGTGCTGATGGCCCAGAGCTTTTCCTATCGCTATCCACTGGTGGATGGGCAGGGTAACTGGGGATCTCCGGATGATCCTAAGTCTTTTGCCGCAATGCGATATACCGAATCCAAGTTGACGGTCTATGCGCAAACTCTGCTCTCAGAATTGGGGCAGGGGACAGTGGAGTGGGCGCCCAATTTTGATGGCACCCTACGCGAACCTGAGATTCTTCCTGCAAGACTGCCGAATGTACTGTTGAATGGTTCATCAGGTATAGCGGTCGGCATGGCGACAGATATTCCGCCGCATAATCTGCGGGAGGTTGCAGGCGCCTGTGTCCATCTCCTGGAATCGCCTAAGGCCACTCTTGAAGAGTTGATGGCGTACATTCCAGGACCGGATTATCCAACTGACGCTGAGATCGTCACCCCGGCCGAAGATCTGATCAAGGTCTATGAGACAGGGCATGGTTCGATCCGGATGCGTGCCTGCTATGATCGCGAGAACGGCGACGTTATTGTCACTGCACTGCCTCATCAGGTATCCGGAGCGAAAATACTGGAGCAGATTGCGGCCCAGATGCAGGCCAAAAAACTACCGATGGTCGAGGATCTGCGGGATGAGTCCGACCATGAGAACCCAACCCGCCTGGTGATTGTGCCTCGTTCCAATCGGGTTGATGTGGCTCGTTTGATGTCACATCTATTCGCCACCACCGATCTTGAACGGAGTTATCGGGTCAATCTGAACATGATTGGTATTGATGGCCGTCCAGCGGTGAAGAATCTGCGTGGGCTGCTTACTGAGTGGCTCAGTTTTAGAACCGAAACGGTTCGCCGGAGATTGCAGTATCGCCTGGATGAAGTGCTTGAGCGATTGCATATCTTAGACGGTTTAATGATCGCCTACCTTAATATCGATGAGGTAATCGCGATTATCCGCTATGAAGATGATCCCAAGTCTGAGCTCATCAAACGTTTTTCTCTCTCTGAGGTGCAGGCGGAAGCAATTCTCAATCTGCGTCTGCGCCATTTGGCCAAATTGGAAGAGATGAAGATAAAGGGTGAGCAGGATGAGCTGGAAAAAGAGCGCAAATCACTGCAATTACTACTTGGCTCCAAACAGCGGATGCGCACCCTGATTCGCAAGGAGTTGCAGGCAGACTCAGAAAAATACGGCGATGAGCGGCGTTCCCCCATTGTTGAGCGAGAATCTGCTGAGGCCTTGGATGAGACAGACCTGACCCCAAGCGAAGCAGTCACAGTCGTGCTCTCAGAGATGGGTTGGGCTCGTACAGCAAAAGGGCATGAGATCGATCCGGCAGGTTTGAACTATCGGGCGGGTGATGGATTTCTTGCTGCTACCCGTTTAAAAAGCAACCAGCAGGCGGTGTTTTTGGATTCTAATGGGCGTAGCTACTCTCTGCCCGCACATACCCTGCCCTCTGCACGTAGTCAGGGGGAGCCGCTTACAGGTCGGCTCTCTCCAGCTACCGGTGCTACATTCTGCGCGGTATTGGGTGGGGATACCCAGCAAGAGTATCTGCTGGCTTCAGATGCTGGTTATGGATTCCGGGTTGGACTGGCAGATATGCTGGCAAAGAACAAGTCAGGTAAAGCCTTGTTGAGTTTGCCCAAAGGGGGGCAGGTGATGGTGCCGGAAATGATCACCGATCTCGAGTCGGATCGGGTGGTGAGCATCTCCAATGAGGGGCGTATGTTGGTCTTTCCGGTCGCAGAACTACCTAAACTTGCCCGAGGCAAAGGTAATAAATTAATCTCAATTCCGCCAAAACGAGTGGCGGCGCGAGAGGAGTTTGTGGTTGCTATTGCCGTCGTGCCAAAGGGTGGCAGCCTTACCGCCCATGCGGGTAAGCGCTATATCGTGCTCAAACCTTCTGATCTGGACGGTTTTCAGGGCGAAAGGGGGCGGCGTGGTGCAAAGTTGCCGAGGGGATTTCAGCGGGTTGATCGTGTTGAAGTTTCCTGAACTTCAACAGGCGGCTGGCTTTTTTAGCCTGTCGGTGTTTATTAACTTATTGATATAAATTAACAAAACTTAGTATAACGCGAATTTTTTTATCTTGATCCAGGGTCTGAGAAGGTATAAAAACAGAAGGAGTTTGAGCTTGTAGGCGTCAAAAAATGTACTTAAAGTGAAATAACCGCACTTTTGGTTCACATTTGCCGTAGAGACTTACTCCCTAGATCGTTATAATGGTCAGTTCACAGCTGGGTAATTGGGGCTTAGAAACCAGTGATCTGGCAGAATCAAGCGAAAGTGGCGGAATTGGTAGACGCGCTGGATTTAGGTTCCTGTGGGGTAACCCGTGAGAGTTCGAGTCTCTCCTTTCGCACCATTTTTCCCTGAAGGTCGATAAGTTAGACTGGCAGGAAATTTCCATACCAAATTAAGAATTTAGTGACAGATAGGGCTGTCAGGAGAATATACATGCAAGTTTCGGTGGAATCGGGAGAAGGGCTTGAGCGACGTCTAACCGTCGAGTTGCCTGCAGAGCAGATCGATGCGGAAGTGACGAAGCGCCTACAGCAGATTGGCCGAACCGCCAAGTTGGATGGTTTTCGTCCTGGTAAGGTACCTATGAAGTTTTTACGTCGTAACTATGGCGGACAGGTATTGCAGGAGGTCTACGGCCAGATGATAGAGACCAGCTATCAGGAGGCCATACAGCAAGAGAAGCTGCAACCTGCGGGCATGCCAAAAATTGAGCCTGGCGAATCAAATGAAGAGGGACGTTTCAGCTACGTGGCCACTCTGGAAGTAATGCCTGAAATTACCTTGAGTAAGGTAGAAGGTGAGGTTAAACGCCCAGCTGCAGAGATCACAGAGCAGGATATCGATGAGATGATTCTGAAGCTGCAAAAGCAGCGTGTAACCTGGAATAGCGTCGATAGAGCTGCTGCAGATGGGGATCAGGTAAAGATCAGTTTTACAGGTACCATAGGTGGTGAGGCCTTCGAGGGCGGTAGTGCTGAGAACGTCGACCTTGTATTGGGTTCAGGAAGAATGATCGAAGGTTTTGAAACTGCCCTGGTTGGTATGTCGAAAGGGGAGAAGAGCAGCATCGATCTACAATTCCCTGAAAACTACCGGGTGGAAGAGTTGGCAGGAAAACCTGTAACGTTTGCGGTAGAGATCAGCGATATTTCAGAAGAGGTACTACCTGAGGTCAATGATGAGTTCGCCAAGGAGTTTGGTGCAGCGGATGGCGTTGATAAGCTGAAAGCGGATGTGCGTGAAAATATGCAGCGCGAGCTTGCACAACGAATCGAAGCCCAAGTGAAGAATCAGGCAATGGATCTGGTTTATGAGCAGAACAAGATCGACATCCCCGCTGCGATGGTGGATGAGGAGATCGAAGCGCTGCGTAAGCAGACCAGGCAGCAGCTGGGCCAGGGGGCTGGAACCTTCGAGCTGCCCCGTGAAATGTTTGAAGAACAGGCTAAAAAACGGGTCACTCTTGGATTGGTGATTAGCGAAATAGTTAAGCAAAACGACATTCAGGTCGATAACGATCGAGTAAAGAAGAGAATTGATGAATTTGCTGCCAGTTATGAGAAGCCTGAAGAAGTGGTAAATTACTACTACAACGATGAGCAGCAACTAGCAGCAGTACGTAATGTTGTGATGGAAGATCAGGTCGTAGATTGGATTCTTGACCAAGTCACCATTACAGATGAGCAGACAACCTTTGCCGAATTGACGGAACAGGGTTGAAGTACAGAGGAATAGTAAACGATGATTGAAACAGTGTCAGGAATGCCGGATGCACAAAGCCTTGGTCTAGTACCGATAGTTATCGAGCAGACTGCACGAGGCGAGCGCTCTTTTGATATCTATTCCAGATTATTGAAAGAACGGGTCATATTCCTTGTCGGGCCTGTAGAAGATCAGATGGCCAATTTGGTAGTGGCACAGCTACTGTTTCTGGAATCTGAGAATCCGGATAAGGATATTCATCTCTACATCAACTCCCCCGGTGGATCGGTAACCGCTGGCCTATCGATTTACGATACCATGCAGTTTGTTAAGCCTGACGTCAGTACCATGTGTATTGGCCAGGCGGCAAGCATGGGTGCGCTGTTGCTGACCGGTGGCGCCAAGGGCAAGCGTTACTGCTTACCTAACTCACGCATGATGATTCATCAGCCCCTGGGTGGTTTTCAAGGGCAGGCAACGGATATAGAGATCCATGCGAAAGAGATCCTATTGCTGAAAGAGCGTTTGAACGGCATCATGGCTGAACATACAGGTCAGAGTCTTGAGAAAATATCAAGTGACACTGACCGTGATAACTTTATGGGCGGAAATGATGCAGTTGCCTATGGCCTGATCGATTCTGTATTGTCTAATCGTGGTGGTATTGATAACAGCTGACAACCGGCTCAATAATGAGGTTGAAGCATGCAATGGATGGCGTGATACTCGAGTCAGGGTTTTTCGTCGCTAACCTTGCCATATAGGTGCAGTTAGATATGATTGAAGTAGAGCAGGTTGAATTCGGCTTGAAGGAGTGAAATATGAGCAGTGACAAGAGCGGTAAAAGTGACGACGGTAAGCTGTTGTATTGCTCCTTTTGCGGCAAGAGTCAGCATGAGGTGCGGAAACTGATTGCCGGTCCTTCCGTCTTTATCTGCGATGAGTGCGTCGAGCTTTGTAATGACATTATCCGTGAGGAGATGCAGGAGCCCGGTGAAGACAGCATCAACAAGCTACCCAAGCCTCAAGAGATAAAAAAGACGCTGGATCAGTATGTTATTGGACAACAGAGGGCAAAAAAAGTGCTTTCTGTCGCTGTATATAACCACTACAAGCGGCTTGATGCCATCGGTAAGGATAATGAGGTCGAACTGGCCAAATCAAATATTCTTCTGATTGGTCCCACTGGGTCGGGCAAAACCCTGCTTGCAGAGACCTTGGCCAGATTGTTGAATGTGCCCTTTACGATTGCTGACGCCACCACGCTTACAGAAGCGGGCTATGTTGGCGAAGATGTTGAGAACATCATTCAGAAGTTGCTGCAAAAATGCGACTACGACGTCGAAAAGGCGCAGACAGGCATAGTTTATATCGATGAAATCGATAAAATTTCCCGTAAATCTGATAATCCGTCCATTACCAGAGATGTTTCAGGTGAGGGTGTACAACAAGCACTTTTGAAACTGATTGAAGGCACTGTAGCTTCTGTCCCTCCTCAAGGTGGTAGAAAACACCCGCAACAGGAGTTTCTACAGGTTAATACCTCAAATATCCTGTTTGTTGTAGGCGGCGCTTTCGCTGGGCTGGAGAAAGTGATCAAAGATCGTTCTGAAAAGGGCGGTATCGGTTTCTCAGCTGAAGTCAAAAGTAAGGATGATTCCCGTTCAGTTGGGGACATCATCGTCGATGTCGAGCCTGAAGATTTGATCAAATATGGATTGATACCTGAGTTTGTGGGTCGTCTTCCTGTAGTTGCAACTCTCCAGGAGCTGGATGAAGACTCATTGGTCAAAATCCTGACTGAACCTAAAAATGCTCTGACCAAGCAGTATGGCCGTCTGTTTGAAATGGAGGGCTGCGAACTGGAGATCAGAGAAGACGCCCTGCGTTCGATTGCTCGCAAGGCGATGGCCCGCAAAACCGGAGCTCGTGGTCTACGCACCATTTTGGAACAGGTATTACTGGATACCATGTATGACCTGCCTTCAATGGATGAGGTCACCAAAGTCGTTGTGGATGAAGGGGTTATTGCAGGTGAGTCAGATCCGTTAATGATCTACGAAAACAGCGATAAACAGATCGCTGCATCTGATTGATCCATAAGCACATTTGTATTTTTATTTAAATGTATACGCTTCTGGCAGCATGTTAACTATGCTGTCAGAGCGTCTCTATTCAGGGTGGTTGAACACCGCCTGATTCTGACTTTCCGTTAATTAAGATAGCGAATAGACTTGAAACGTCAGGCTTTAAGCCATATATAGGATAATATCTGTCTAAATAGGTCTGTGTGTTGAACATTCAGTAACCTGTCAGACTCAAATCCCTATGTTGACGCTGTAGTACCTGCAGTTGAACTATTTTCAGGCAGGCTTCTGCCTTATGAGGACATTTGAATGGCTCAAGAGCAAAAAGCAGCCGGATCGACTAAAGACCAGTCCAACATTGTGCCGGTACTACCGTTGCGCGATGTGGTTGTCTATCCCCATATGGTTATCCCTCTGTTCGTTGGCAGGGATAAGTCGATATTGGCACTCGACTCAGCCATGCAGAGTAACAAGCAGATTCTACTGGCAGCGCAAAAGAGCGCAGATGTCGATGATCCTGATATCGGCGACATGTATGCGATCGGCACATTGGCCAATATCTTACAGTTGTTAAAACTCCCCGACGGTACTGTCAAAGTATTGGTTGAGGGTGGTGAACGGGCAAGAATTCTTGAATTTGTGGAGAACGATGAGTTCTTCAGTGCCAGACTCGAGACTCTGCCTGATGCCATTGATCTGGCTGGAAAAGAGACAGAGGTGTTGATGCGTTCAGCAACCAATCTCTTCGATCAGTATGTCAAGCTCAACAAAAAAGTCCCACCTGAGGTGCTTACTTCACTTTCAAGCATCGATGATCCAAGTCGTTTGGCCGATACCATTGCAGCGCATATGTCTCTCAAGCTGGATGAGAAGCAGCATGTGCTTGAGATGCCCAATGTGCGGGAACGTTTAGAGCATCTGATGGGGTTGATGGAAGGTGAAAATGACATTCTGCAGATGGAGAAGCGAATTCGTGGGCGGGTTAAGCGCCAGATGGAGAAGAATCAGCGGGAGTACTACCTGAATGAGCAGATGAAAGCGATTCAGAAAGAACTCGGCGAAATGGATGATGCACCTAACGAAATCGAAGATCTGACTAAGAAAATCGAAAATGTGGGTATGACCAAAGAGGCTAAGGAAAAGGCCAATAACGAGCTCAACAAATTAAAACTGATGTCGCCAATGTCAGCCGAGGCGACTGTGGTTCGAAACTATATCGATACCCTTGTGGGTCTGCCTTGGAAAAAGCGCACCAAAATTCGAAATGATATCGGTGCGGCTAATGAAGTGCTTGATGAAGATCACTACGGTCTGGAGAAGGTCAAGGAGCGTATCCTTGAGTATCTGGCGGTACAGCAGCGCGTGCGTAAGCTGAAGGGCCCCATTCTCTGTCTGGTAGGCCCTCCTGGTGTTGGTAAAACCTCATTGGGACAATCCATTGCGAGAGCAACAAACCGGAAATTTACCCGTATGGCCCTTGGCGGCGTCAGAGATGAGGCTGAGATTCGTGGTCATAGACGAACTTATATCGGTGCATTGCCCGGTAAGATCATCAATAACCTGAGTAAGGTTAAAACCCGTAATCCACTGTTTCTGTTGGATGAAATCGACAAAATGGCGATGGATTTCCGGGGCGATCCTGCCTCGGCGTTGTTGGAGGTGCTGGACCCTGAACAGAACCATACTTTCAATGATCACTATCTGGAAGTTGATTTTGATCTGTCAGAAGTGATGTTTGTAGCCACGGCCAATACACTCAATATCCCGGCCGCACTGCTGGATCGTATGGAAGTGATTCGTCTCTCAGGTTATACCGAGGATGAAAAAGTAAATATTGCGGAACGTTATCTTGTCCGCAAGCAGATGGAGAACAATGGACTGAAACCGGAAGAGCTTATCATCAGAGAGGCTGCAATTCGGGATATCGTTCGTTATTACACCCGTGAGGCGGGTGTCAGAAACCTTGAGCGTGAGATAGCCAAGATCTGTCGCAAGGTTGTGAAAGAGATACTTCTGAAGAAAACCAAGACCAAGGTCACTCTGACGCCGAAGCGTCTGGATGAGTACCTCGGGGTCAAACGTTTTCGTTATGGCCGTGCGGATGAGCACGATCAGGTTGGACAGGTTACTGGTCTGGCCTGGACCGAAGTGGGTGGTGAACTGCTGCATATAGAAGCGGCGCTGATGCCCGGAAAGGGCAGACTCAGCCATACCGGTCAGCTGGGTGAAGTGATGCAGGAGTCAATTCAGGCTGCCATGACTGTGGTCAGAAGCCGTGCTGAATCTTTGGGCCTGGAAGAGGATTTCCACCAAAAATATGATGTGCATATCCATGTACCTGAGGGGGCGACCCCAAAAGATGGTCCGAGTGCCGGTGTGGGAATGTGCACTAGCCTGGTTTCCGCCCTCACCAAGATACCTGTAAAGGCCGATGTGGCGATGACTGGAGAGATCACCTTACGGGGAGAGGTATTACCCATAGGCGGGCTCAAGGAGAAGCTGTTGGCTGCTCATCGCGGTGGTATAGCAACAGTTATTATTCCAGAAGAGAATGAGAGGGATCTTGTTGATATCCCAAAGAATATCAAGGAAAACCTAGATATCATACCTGTTCGCTGGATCGATGAGGTGCTGCAGATTGCGTTAAATGACGTACCTCAGCCGAAGCAAACGAAAGAGACGAAAGGTGCTGAGTCAACCAGTAAACGTGGCGCTAAGCGATCTCAGGAAGCGGTTAAGAAATCTGGTACACCTACAAAACACTGAGACTTTGTGAATTTTTAACAATACCTTGTCACAGCTTGGGTTCTTGCGGCCAGCCCGCTTCTGCCTTAGCTTGACAGGCTATCTGGCAGCCGGTATAAATTCTGGCGTTTCCGGCTCTGAGTGAGCCATTACACACATAATTCTTTAGGCGAAGTGATTCGCCCAGACCATAGGGGAAACTGATTAATGAATAAGGCCGAACTAATTGAGGCAATGGCGGAATCCGCGGACATTTCTAAAGCCGCAGCTGGGCGTGCACTTGACGGAATGGTTAGTGCCGTGACAGACGCGATGAAAGCTGGTGATACGCTTTCTCTGGTAGGATTTGGTACCTTCTCCGTGAAAGAACGCGCTGCCCGTGATGGCCGCAACCCCCAGACCGGAGAGACGATTAAAATCAAGGCATCAAAAATTCCTTCATTTAAAGCTGGTAAAGCGTTGAAGGATGCAATAAACTAGCGCGCCTTCTACCGGGGTGCTTAGCTCAGCTGGGAGAGCATCGCCCTTACAAGGCGAGGGTCGCAGGTTCGATCCCTGCAGCACCCACCAATTAGGAGCGGTAGTTCAGTTGGTTAGAATACCGGCCTGTCACGCCGGGGGTCGCGGGTTCGAGTCCCGTCCGCTCCGCCAATATCGATCATCAACGGGGTATCTCAATCAGATACCCCGTTTTTGTTTAAAATAAATACCAGGAATAGTTCCCGGTTATAATAATTTCGAGTCACTGATCATGCTTCAGGAAATCAGAGATAAAGCGCAAGGCTGGATCGCTTGGGCAATCGTTATACTCATCTCCATTCCATTTGCTCTATGGGGAATTCAATCCTATTTGGGCATAGGTTCAGAGCCAGTGGCCGCTAACGTCAATGGCGTGGAAATAACTGAACGCGGCCTGGAATCTCGTTTTCAACGTTTTCGTCAACAATTGCGTGATCAATTGGGTGCGGCCTATCGGCCTGAACTCTTTGATGATGTTCGGATGCGTAAAGAGGTTCTCAACCGGATGGTTGGAGAAGAGGTGCTGCAACAGGCTTCTCACGAAATGGGGCTACGTGCTGGCAACAGTATGATACAGGCCACAATTCTGGGTATGTCCATGTTTCACAAAGATGGCCGGTTTGACCAGCAGACCTATGAAAGGGCACTGCAACTACAAGGTCTCTCTCCTGCCGCTTTCGAGGATCGGGTCAGGCGTGCGCTTGTCTCTGAGCAGTTGGCTCAAGCCATCGATAATGGGGTCTTCGTTACAAATCGTGAAGTGACAGAGAGCAACCGGCTGCAGAAGCAGACCCGAGAACTCTCCTATTTCACCATACCAGCTGCAGATTTTATGGTTGAAGATGCGGTAACTGAATCCGATATCGAGACTTACTACAAAAATAACGAAACCGTATTTATCGCTCCCGAGAAGGTCAAACTTGAGTACATACTGCTGGATGCAGCCGCGATAGGGGAGACAGTGACAGTCAGTGACGAGTTACTGAGAGGCTTCTACGACGACAATCAGGATCTGTATGGTCTGCCTGAACAAAGAAAAGCGAGTCATATCCTGATTCAGGTTGCTGCTGATGCAGAGCAGGTCAAGGTTGATGAGGCGCTTGCAAAAATCGATGAATTGGCTAAGAAGATAGATCAACAGGAGTCCTTTGCCGAGTTGGCAAAAGTCCACTCCCAGGATCCGGGTTCCGCTGCTGAGGGTGGTGATCTGGGTTTCTTCGGTAAAGGTATTATGGATCAAGCCTTTGAAGATGCTGTTTTCCGTCTCGAAGAGGGGGCTGTCAGTGAGCCGGTACGCAGCAGCTTCGGTTTTCATCTGATCAAGCTGACCGGAATTAAGTCGGGTAGTGTCAAGCCCTTCGAAATGGCTAAGGCTGAAGTTGAGAAGGCCTATCGTTTGGCCGAAGGTGAGAAGCTCTATTTTGAAATGGCTGAAGAGTTGGCCAACGTGAGTTATGACGATCCAACCTCCCTTGAACCTGCGGCTTCAGAATTAAATCTGTCAATTGAACAGAGCGACTGGATGACCCGGAATCAAACTGAGGGTGTAATTGCGAAACCGAAGGTGTTGGGTGCTGCTTTCAGTGATGATGTTTTGCGGGAACGCAATAACAGTGAGTTGATTGAGCTCGATAGTACCAGTTCCGTGGTTGTGCGCATTTTAGATCATCAGGAAGCATCTGTGCGGCCTTTGGATGAAGTGCATGATCAAATCTCTGAACGGCTAGCCAAGCAGAAAGCGGAAGAGCAGGCCGGTGCAGAGGCAGAAAAGCGCTTGGCTGAAATCAATGGTGATAATCCACTGCTTCAGGCAGCGGGCAGTTATGCTGTTACGGGACCTGTTATAGTCGATCGCAATAGCAGGGAGTTGCCACCTGCGCTATCAAGTGAACTGTTTCGTACAGTTAAGCCTCAGCCAGGAGAGGTGATGCCAGGGAGTGTCAAGTTGGCGACGGGTGACTTCGCTGTGTTTGTGCTGTCAAAAGTCACTGAAGGCGAATCGGCAGAAGCTGAAGCCAGCAAACAGCAAGCCGATCAGATCCGTCGCCTCTATGGCCGAAGCTACTACGAGCGGGTAATGGACGATCTGGAGACACGGGCCGATATCGAAATTCTTCTGAAGCAGAGCAGCGAATAGAAGTCCCTGCTGTTTTGGCGCTGTTTTGATCAGTGAGCTGATATCTACATCAGACATAGTGATCCGATGGCGGGGTTTCTAGAACCCCGCCATCAATCTTCCCATCTAAATCCCTTCAATTTGCCGTAATATTGGATTGACCTGAATAAATTCTCTATTGGGTTTTATCATGACAGCTATAGGGCTACTTCTTGAGCCAACAAATCGAGGTGTTTTTGACAGATAATCATGAAACTGGATTCTGCAGTTGACCGTTGTTATCCATCGTAAGGAAATGACTCGCGATTAACGGCGAACGATGCCTTGCCGGACACGCCGGGATTTCCCTCGAATCTATCTCAAACTACCGATTCCAGGATGAAAGCCAACAACACTCCATTGACTAGGATTGTCTAACCCGGCAACCTTGTATCTGAAGCTGACCGGGATGCCGGTCAATCATAAGGCGGCTAAAGAGCTAAATCATGCTTCGAAGAATTTCTGTAAGGAGCATAAAATTGCTCTGCCTGAATCGAATCAATCTGTGATGGCTAATATTGGCCTTGTCTGGTTTCCAGGTTAATTATCTCTGGAGCGTAGGAGAATATACATGCAGCATCGTCTAAACGGCCGGGACATCCTCTACTTTGGTGGACTGGTCGCGATACTCATTACCCTGATTCTCGCCATGTATATGGTTGACCGGCAGTGGCAAAAGATGGCGCAAATGGAACAGCTGATGCGCGAACAGGCGACAGATATTCGCGAGATGAATGTTCAAATCAGGTCGCTGGGCAGACGGGTCTCTGAGGGTGTCACTGTTGCTTCAGGTGCAGCGTCAGATGAAAACGAAGCTGTGCCTGCGGCTTTCCAGAGGGCCTATCAGGCAACTCAAAAAGGGGATTATGCTGAAGGGGACTGGTTGGTCAGATCCTTTGGCGTGAACCTGAAATCCCTTACCCCCTTTATATCTGAAGATGCCTATTCATCCACTGTACAGGGTTATATCCTTGAGAGTCTGCTGACTCGCAATGCCGATACTCTGGAGTGGGAAGGCTTGCTCGCCAAAGAGTGGCAAGTCAGTGATGATGGTCTGACCTTTGTCTTTAAACTTCGTGAGGGTCTGCAGTTTTCAGATGGTAAACCCCTCACTGCTGAAGATGTTGCGTTTACCTTTCAATTTATCATGAATCCGGCAATACAGGCGCCGAGGGAGCGGGCCTATTATGAGAAGATCGAATCTGTTGAGGTACTGGATCCGCTGACAGTGCGGTTTCAGTTCGCTGAGCCCTATTTCAATGCCCTCTCCCTGGCTGGTGGACTCTCTGTGATGCCGAAGCACTTCTATGAGCCCTATCTGAAAGAGCCGAACAGTTTCAATCAGTCAAAAGGCTTGTTGCTTGGTTCCGGACCATATCGTCTGGAGGATCCGAGCAACTGGTCGCCTGACAAAGGCATAATCGAGCTGCAGCGTAATCCCCGCTATTGGGGGATGGTACAACCACCCTACAATCGTCTGATCTGGCGGGTTATTGAAAATGATAGCGCGCGACTGACTACCTTTCGTAATGGAGAGATCGATACTTATGTCTCTAAACCCAGGGAGTATAAACAACTGGTGGATGATCAGGATTTGGATAAAAAGGCTGAACATTGGGAGTACATGAGTCCCGTCGCGGGATATAGCTATATCGGATGGAATCAGGAGAGAAAGGGGAAAGCTACCCGCTTTGCTGATGTCAGAGTGCGGCAGGCAATGACTTATCTGATAGATCGTGAACGTATCAATGAGGAGATTTTTCTGGGTTATGCAGACGTGGCGATCAGTCCATTCAGCAGTGGCAGTAAGCAACATGATCCTGATCTGATGCCGCGAGCCTATGATCAGGCAAAAGCAATGGCACTGCTGAAAGAGGCCGGATACGCCGATAGTGACGGTGATGGGGTACTCGAAGATGAAAAGGGTGAGCCCTTTGAGTTTGACTTGGTCTATTTTCAAGGCAACGATGACACCAACCGTATGGTGCTGTTCATCAAAGACCTGTTAGCCCGAGCCGGTATTCAGTTACAGCCTAAGCCTACAGAGTGGTCGGTGATGATCGACTTGATGAAAAAGCGTGATTTTGATGCGATTACCCTGGGCTGGACCAGTGGCCTTGAAACCGATCTCTATCAGATGTTTCACAGCAGTCAGATTGCGGATGGTGGCAATAATTTCACCGGCTATTCAAATCCTCAGCTGGATAAGCTGATCGATGAAGCACGGGCTACAGTGGATGAGGAGAAGCGCATGCCTTTGTGGCGGGATGCTGAGAAAACGCTCTTCAGAGACCAGCCCTATACATTCCTCAAACGGAGTAAAAGCCTGGTTTTTATCGATCGACGTTTGCGAAATATAGTCTCAACCAAGCTCGGCCTGAATCTGGGAAGCTTACCGGTTGAGACTTATGTACCGATCAACGAACAGCGATACAAGCAGTAATTCTTTATGTTGACCTATCTGTTTCGAAGAGTGCTGTTGATGATTCCCACCTTACTGGGGATTACCCTGGTGGTGTTTGTCGTTATGGCCTCTTCCCCCGGTGGTATCAGTGCTCAGAGTCTGGTTGAAGGGCAAAATCTCGATCCCGAAGCGAAGCGAGAGATAGAGGCTTACTATAATCGGCTCTACGGTCTCGATGATCCACCATATCTGCAATATTTTCGCTGGCTGAATAACGTCTCGCCGGTCGGATTTGTCTTCGATGAAGAGAATAGTGTGAGTGGTTTTTCATTCACCAAAGGAGCCGATTTTGGGCGCAGTTTTCGCTATGGGCGTCCGGTAACTGATCTGCTGGCTGAACGGGTACCGATAACCATTCTGCTGAATGTACTGAGTATCCCCCTGGTCTATATGCTGGCTCTGCTGGTGGGGGTTCGAGCGGCTGTCGAGCGGGGGCGTTCGTTCGATGTCAGCAGTGGTATTGTGATGTTGGGGCTCTGGTCGGTGCCGACCATGTTGGCCGGTGTGCTGTTGATTGGATTTTTTGCCAATCAGCAGTATTGGCACTGGTTCCCGACAGCCGGTTTGAGTGATCGTCTGGCAATGGATCAGGTGTTTCTACCCCATTGGTCGAGTCTATGGGATGTGGCTTTGCTGTTTGTCAGTGTGCTGTTAGCGGCAGCGCTGTTTCTGACAATCAGCCGCAATACCTCAAAACCACTCAGAGTAGGCTTTCTCGCACTCTGCTGGGGAGGGCTGGGGGTTTTAATGGTTCAGGCCTTACCTGAGGCGGAACATGCGTTATCACTTTTTATCTTCATACCGACACTATTCGCTTTGCTAGCCGGTTGGTTGGCCAGTACCAACTATATTTTGATGCGCCAATTGGGATTTCTCACCACCGGTCTACTGGTTGGTCTGATGTTGGCAGTGTATGGGATGCAGGGGAGCTGGCTCAGAGGGTTTCTGGTCGACCGTTTATGGCATTTGGCCCTGCCTGTATTGTGCCTCTCCTATGGGGGGTTTGCCGGACTTGCCAAATTAACCCGAACCTCAGTGCTTGAGAATCTGCTCTCCGATTACGCCCGCACCGCTCGGGCAAAGGGTTTGTCTGAATCAGTCGTACTGTGGCGGCATGTCTTTAGAAACAGCCTGCTGCCTTTGATAACCGTTGCGGCGAGTCTTTTACCCAGTCTATTGGCAGGTTCTGTCATTGTGGAGAGTATCTTCAGTATTGAGGGAATGGGTAAGTTGGCGGTGGAGGCTGTGCAGACCCGGGATAGAGAGCTGGTATTGTCGATTACCCTGATCGGTGGTCTATTGACCCTGTTTGGCTATCTGATGGCCGATATCCTCTATGCACTGGCCGATCCGAGGGTGAGTTATGACTGATCGGCAACGTCAGAGCTATTGGCGAAAGATTTTAGGGCAAACCTTCATCCGTTGGGGGGCCCGCTTGGGACTGTCATGGGTTGCTCTGTTGGCGCTGGTCGGAATATTCGCCCCCTTTCTGGCGAGCAGCTTCCCTCTCTTGCTCAGTCAACAAGGTGTCATATCGAGCCCGGTATTAACCTACCTTGAAGCTGAAGATGTACTTTTTCTGAGTGCCTTTGCCAGTCTGCTCATTGTTTTACCCTGGCGAATCTCTACAGCACGAAAAATGGTGGTTTATTTCTGCTTACTGGGTATAGGAGGCGTATTGGCCTACAGTTTTGTTGCCCCGCCAAAGCTGGTGATCTATGAGCAATATCGAGTAGCTGAACAACAGGGCGATTACGATTGGGTTGTCTACGCGCCGGTTCCTTACTCACCTAAGGACTATCAGCGGGATCTCGGTGACACGGGTCTCGAAGCGCCTTTGTCTCAACAGCATCGCAGCCATTGGTTTGGTACTGAACAAAATGGCGCTGACGTCCTCAGTCGTATGATACATGCCTCCAGAATCGCTTTGGGTATCGGCTTTGTTGCAACCGGAATAGCGATGGTACTCGGGGTGATTATCGGTGGCTTGATGGGGTACTTTTCTGGCATTGTCGATATGCTGGGTATGCGCCTGGTAGAGATATTTGAAGCTGTCCCAACTCTATTTCTATTACTTACATTTGTTGCCTTTTTTGGACGCAGTCTCTATATCATGATGGTCATCATAGGCATTACCAGCTGGCCCGGTTTTGCCCGCTATGTTCGTGCTGAGTTTTTACGTCTGCGCCGGCAGGATTTTGTTCAATCGGCTGAGGCGGCAGGGCTACCACTCCACTCAATTCTGTTTCGGCATATGTTGCCGAATGGGATGGGGCCAGTTTTGGTGGCTGCGAGTTTTGGTGTGGCCTCCGCAATTCTTGCTGAAGCAACCTTGAGCTTTCTCGGGCTTGGTTTAGTGGACGATCCATCCTGGGGTGAGATGCTTAACCAGGCGGTGCAATCATCCCGATTCAATTGGTGGATGGCGGCATTTCCCGGCGGGGCAATCTTTTTTACGGTATTTGCCTATAACCTGATCGGTGAATCATTAAGAGACGCCATCGATCCCTATTTGAGCAAGTCAAACTGATGCTGCTGTCTGTAAAAGATTTAAAAGTCTGGTTTAAGCACCAGCCAGAACCCATCAAGGCAGTGGATAGTATCGATTTCCAAATCGACCGCGGAGAGACTTTCTGTTTGGTAGGGGAGTCCGGTAGCGGTAAATCGATTACCGCACTATCCATAATGCGCCTGTTACCTGAAACGGCACTGAGCACCTACAGTGGCGAAATCCTCTTTACAACGGGTGATGGGGAGGCTGACGATCTAACACTGCTCAGTGAGGCGGATATGCGGCAGGTGCGCGGTGGTCGTATCGCCATGATATTTCAGGAGCCGATGAGCTCCCTGAATCCTGTTTTTACCATCGGTGAACAGATTCTGGAGGCTGTAAGACTCCATTTTCCTCAACTCTCCAATGCAGAGGCCTGGGCACGTGTAATGAATGCGTTACGAGAGGTGCAGGTGCCTGACCCGGAGACGCGGGTCAACAGTTACCCTCATCAACTCTCTGGTGGACAGCGCCAACGTGTGATGATAGCCATGGCGATGGCCTGTGAGCCCGACCTTTTGATTGCTGATGAACCTACAACGGCTTTGGATGTTACGGTACAGCGAGAGATCCTGAGATTGATGAAAGCGCTGCAGGAGCGCACTGGGATGGCGATACTTTTTATTACCCATGACTTTGGGGTGGTTTCAGAAATCGCTGATCGGGTTGGCGTCATGCAGAATGGCAAACTGGTGGAGACTGGCAAGACAGAACAGATCATCCACTCTCCCGGACATCGATATACTCAGTCACTGATCGCTGCACTGCCTGAAAACCTTGCCCGGAGCCAGCCCCACAAGCCGCTGGAGGATCAACAGCCACTGATCAGATTGTCTAATCTGGAGATCCACTTTCCTGTGCGTAAAGGATTGTTACGCCGGGTAGTGGATAAAGTCCGGGCTGTTGATGGTGTCGATCTGGAGATTCCCCGCGGACAGATCCTCGCTCTGGTGGGCGAGTCGGGCAGTGGTAAGACCACATTGGGGCGTGGAATTCTGAGACTTACCGAACCAACATCGGGTCAGATAGCCTTTGATAACACAGACATCACAGAGATGAATCGAAGCCAGTTACGTCGCTTTCGCCGTAATATGCAGATCATTTTCCAGGATCCGATCTCCTCACTGAACCCCCGCTTGAGTATTGCTGCCATCCTCACCGAACCGATGAAAGTTCATAGGATTGGTGAGAGTCGCGATGAGCGAATTGAAATTGCGCGGGACTTGTTAAGGCAGGTTCAGATGGAGGAGGATGCCCTATGGCGTTATCCCCATGAGTTCTCAGGTGGACAGCGACAGCGGATAGGGATTGCCCGGGCATTGTCGCTCAATCCCTCTTTTATTGTATGTGACGAAATCACCAGTGCGCTTGATGTTTCTGTTCAGGCTGAAATACTCAAAATGCTACTGGAGCTTCGGCGGCAGCACAGTTTGACTTTACTCTTTATTACCCACAACATTGGTGTTGTTGAGTATGTGAGTGACCGTACTGCAGTGATGTATCAGGGTAGGATCGTCGAGCAGGGACTCACGGAAGATATTGTAAATCGTCCGCAAAATGACTATACACAGCAACTCATTGCTGCTGTGCCCAGAGTGCCCCTCTAAAACCATAAATAAAGATTGTTACTGTATCCTGCCGATGAGACTTACAATCCAAACCAAGCTGTTTCTCAGCCACTTTGCCGCAATCGTCCTGGTTTCCGGGAGTGTTGGTAGTTACTTCTATCAGAGTGCGATAGAAAATTTGATGAGCGCACTGCAATCCCGGCTGAAGAACAGTGCTGCGCTGATCAGTCATGGTTTTGAAAATGCTGAACTCGATACGATTCGTAATGAGCAGGATATGTCTCTGGCCAGCTATAAAGAGTATGTAACTCTGCTACGTGGCTATGTAAAAACAAATCCCGATATCGCTTTTATCTATGTGATGCGTAAAGTTGGCGATAAAGCTGTTTTTGTACTCGATTCCGATATACAGGAACCCGCATCACCAGGGGAGGAGTATGAGCCTGATCTGATAACGATGATGGATGGGTTTTTACGCCCTTCAGTCGATAAGGAGATTGCTGGGGATCGCTGGGGTTTTTTTCTTTCCGGTTACTCTCCAATAGAGGCAGGAGAAGATGAGTATCTTGTTGGCATCGATATGCGTGCGGATGAGGTGAAAAGTAAGTTCGAACATATCCGGCTGGCTGGTTTTTTATCATTGGTCCTCTCAATTACCCTGGCAATGATATTCAGTCGACTACTCTCACATAACTTCACCCAGCGTATTACCTCGCTGGCCACTCGATTTGCCCAAATCGCACCCGCAGAGCAGATGAGTGACACGCATACCAATGGTGACGAACTGGATCAGTTGGCACAATCGTTCGACATGATGTCGAAACGTCTTGAGGCCAAGCAGCAACAGATCAAAAGCAATCAGCTTGAGCTTTATAGTGCACATGAAGAGCTGGAGGAGCGGGTTGAGACCAGAACTATGGAATTGGTGCAAACCAATGAAAAATTGCTGAAAGAGATAGCTGAAAGAAAAAATGTGGAGCGTATGCTGGAAGAGACGTCACGCATTGACTACCTCACTAATTCCCTCAATCGGCGTGCCATGAGCAGAAGACTGGAGCAGGTGGTTTCCCAGAGTGAGCGTGGCTCCAGTAGTTTTTGCCTCATTCTGCTGGATATTGATTACTTCAAGCAGATCAATGACACCTATGGTCACGATATTGGCGATCAGGTATTGAAATATATCGTAAAGCAGTTGCAAGCCCAGATTAGGGATGCAGATGAACTCGGACGTTGGGGGGGAGAGGAGTTTATAATCCTCTGCCCTGAAACCCAACTTGCTGATGCGCTATCTCTTGCGCAACGGCTATGTGATGATCTGGCTAGCAATCCAATGACACTGATCGACAAGCAGCTCTCCATTACCGCCAGTTTTGGTGTCTCTCTGTTTCAAGCTGGTGAGTTGCTTAGTAACTGTCTCAAGCGTACTGACGATGCACTCTATGCAGCTAAAGCAAAGGGTCGTAACTGCGTCGTAGTTGCAGATAGCTGAGTGGCAACAGATTAACTGCTACTGAGGAGAAAAATCATGTCAATCGATTGGCAAAACAGTACAGCAGCTATCTGGCGACCCCGCAAGGCCTACCTGCGTGAGATCGAAAACACTGATCCGATTGAGCTGGCGCACCTGGTTGGTATTGATCAACAGAAGCAACAGTTGGTAAACAATACTGAACGCTTCATCAAGGGTGCAGGGGCAAACAATGCTCTACTTTGGGGGGCTCGTGGAACCGGAAAATCCTCACTGATCAAAGCGGTTCTGAATGAGTTCAAGATTCAGGGGTTGCGATTGATTCAGGTGGATAGAAATGATTTGGTTGAGCTGCCGGAAATAGTTGACGAGATCAGAACTCTGCCTCAGTACTTTATTGTTTTTTGTGACGATTTGACGTTTGAACAGGGGGAGGCCTCCTATCGTGCGCTGAAGAGTGTTCTGGATGGTTCTATAGAGGCGCCACCTGAAAATATACTGATCTATGCGACCTCTAATCGACGCCACCTGCTGCCGGAGTCGATGGATGATAATCAGGATGCAGTCCTGGTGGGGCGGGATCTCCATCTTGGTGATACCGTAGAGGAGAAGTTAGCCCTTTCAGACCGTTTTGGTCTATGGCTCTCTTTCTATCCTGTGAATTGGCAGGGCTATTTAGAAATTGTTGACCACTACTTTAAAGATTATCAGGGGAGCCGCGAGACACTGCATGAGGCAGCCAAACAGTTCGCCATGGCACGGGGTGGGACTAAAAGTGGTCGTGCAGCACTTCAGTTTTACAAAACCTATTTTGGATCATAAGAGAGGTTCTATTATTGTGAGTAGAGGCCATCTCTCACATGCCTCGGCAAGTTCCTGATTAGCCACTCGTGGGGGGTATCTTTGCTGATGCTTTAGTAGACTAAAGTTCTGGATTCCTCATCAGATGTTATGGCATTTAAAACGCGTCACCGGTCTCTGTTCTCATCAAGTCAAGACGCTATTGTTCCGCCGCTTGATCAATGCACGTACGTCGAATGTGATGAAGATGAGGAGGATCAGTAAATACCCGGCCATGACAATGATCATCCACTGAGGCATGCTCAGGCCAATGAATTCCCACTGGATATCATCACAGAAGCCTGAAGGTTGAAAGATTGAAGGGAACCACTCATCCAGCTTTAACCAGGATGGGAATTTTGCATTTACATCACAACTCATGGAGGGAGGAATGATGCCAAGCTGTAGCCCTGATTGCTTGAGTGCCAGATAGAGACCCCATACTCCACCCGCTATCCAGAACAGATAGCTTGTTAATCGGATTACGAGTAGATGGGGTGCGCTGGCGCCAATCATGGACGCGATAAAAATAGAGAGTACAGCGACACGTTGATAGATGCACAAGACACAAGGGTCCAATGACATTCCGTGTTGAAAATAGAGGGCTGCCAATTCAAGTAGTAGCGCGCTGGCTGCAAGCATAAGCCAAGGTGTAGAGCGGTGATGAATCATGGCAGTTGAAGCCTGATAGTAATCAGCATCTATGTGTATCCTATATTTGAGGAACCTATGAACAAATCGCCGACCGACATCTTGCCCTCAAGATGCAACAACTCTACATTGTGAATCTTCCCAATAGCTGGGTTATTACCCAAGATTCGTGCCTTGGATCGAGCTATTTGTGATCGACGATATGTTTGCTGTTGAATTATTCAGAGGTTCTTTAATCAAATCGATAAATTATCTCTTAAAACATATCACTATATGGCATGAGTTGTCATAGTAGTTTAGAAAATTTTACTATTGTTATAAACACTAAAGGAGTCTTAATAAATGCGTTGCCATGAGGTTGATTACGAAATACTCGGTTCAGAGATGCAATTGGTGGAAGTGGAGCTTGATCCACAAGAGACGGTTATTGCTGAAGCTGGTGCAATGACCTACATGGAGGAGGGCATAGATTTCGAAACCAAAATGGGTGATGGCTCCAATCCTGATGAGGGGCTGATGGGTAAGCTGTTTTCTGCTGGCAAACGTGTATTTACCGGAGAGTCGATATTCACTACCCATTTCACAAACCGGGGATCCACTAAGCAACGTGTGGCATTTTCAGCACCCTATCCAGGGAATATTGTGCCGTTAAACATGGCCCAGCTGGGTGAGAAGGTTACCTGTCAAAAGGATGCATTTCTCTGCGCTGCATTGGGCACTAAAGTCGATATTGCGTTCAATCGGAAGATAGGTAGCGGTTTGTTTGGTGGGGAAGGCTTTATTCTCCAGGCCCTTGAGGGAGATGGTATGGCCTTCATTCAGGCTGGCGGTACGATTGTTGAGAAAAAACTCAGTGGTGAGACTCTAAGAGTGGATACAGGCTGTTTAGTCGGTTTTACCAGTGGTGTGGAGTATGACATACAGCGCTCAGGTAATCTGAAATCGATGGTATTTGGGGGAGAGGGGCTATTTCTTGCGACTCTGAAAGGGCATGGCACGGTCTGGTTACAGAGTCTGCCCTTCTCGCGCATGGCAGACAGAATCTTGTCAAATGCACCATCAGCCGGAGGCAGTGACAAGGGTGAGGGTTCAGTTCTAGGAGGAATAGGGCGGGTGTTCGATGGCGACTGAACAGGCTTTGGGCCCCATGTTGAGGAGGGTTGGCAAATAACCTGTCGATATAAAGTGTAGGGTGGGGCCATGCCCCAGCAACTGCACTAGCGCATATTACGGTTATACAGGTTGATACTCTTTTGCTGAGTATGGAGGGTAATCAGGTAGGCTTATAGCTGCTGTTTCGGATACATCTGCTTCAGAATTCAACCCCCTGTTCAGCCTTGATACCCTGTTCAAAGGCGTGTTTGATCTTGCCCATTTCAGTCACTGTGTCTGCGACAGCCTGGAGTTCCGCTGGTGCATCTCTGCCAGTCAGAACCAGATGCATCCAGGCGGGCTTATTGTCTCGGATGAAATCTGCTATCTCCTCTCCACTGATCCAGCCATACCCACAGCAATAGTTAATCTCATCCAGGACGACCAGATCGTAGTTCTCTGAGACGATCTTTTGCTGGCAAAAAGACCATATTTCACGGCTTGTCTGGCGATCTTGATCCGGATTCTTTGTATCCCAGGTGAAGCCATCGCCCAGGGCATGCCATTCAATGTTTTCGAAGCGCGATGCGGCTTTCTGTTCACCTGTTTTCCATTTGCCCTTGATGAACTGAATGACTAAAACCTTCATATCCCATCCGGCGGCGCGGAACACCATGCCGAACGCACTTGATGATTTACCCTTACCTTCACCTGTGAGAACCAGTGTCAAGCCATGTCGATTATTGCGCTGTTTCATTAACTTAAAACCTATCAATTAAGATGCCGGGTTTATATTAACCCGGCGACTAAGTATGTTGTCTTCAGCCGAAGTGTGCCAGCCTGCGGCAAGGCATCAAAACGCCGCTGTAGCACTCCTACAGCAAGTTTTGATAACGCAGTCTGCAGGCAGGCACACTTCGGCCTGTCTTTTAAAAAATCATATTGTTAGGGGTTTCAAGCCTGCCCTTGCTCGGTGTTGCGGCTCTTGACAAGGGAACAACCATTGCCTGCGAGCCGCGCCTTGATCAAGGGCAGGCTTGAAACCCTGAAGACAACATACTTAGTCGCCGGGTTAATAGAGATTGAATGTTTAGGAATTTTGTACATTGTGGTGGCTGACTGGGTGGGGTGTTGCGAATTATAATGAAAATCGTTATCATTTAGATATTGATGTTAAATTATTAGTTAAGGGGTACTATCCGTGTCACTTTTAGCCAAATCAGTTGTGTTGCCTGTCGTACTCAGCATGCTCATTCCCATGGTGGTCAATGCAGAAGAGGTTAACCTCTACTCTGCACGTAAAGAGAAATTAATCAAACCACTGTTAGACAGGTTTACTGATGAAACAGGAATAGAGGTAAATCTGGTAACCGGTAAAGCGGATGCGCTACTACAGCGTTTGCAGAGTGAGGGTCGAAATACACCTGCTGACTTGCTGATCACCACAGATGCAGGTCGTTTGCATCGTGCAAAGGCAGCTGGGGTTACTCAGTCTGTGGAATCAGAGGCACTCTCTGAATTTATACCGGGTAATTTCCGTGACCCTGATGGTCACTGGTTTGGTCTCACCTTAAGAGCACGTCCTATTCTCTATGTGAAAGAGCGGGTGGATCCGTCAAAACTCTCTTCTTATGAGGCTTTAACTGATCCCCAATGGCGTGGTCGGATCTGTATAAGATCATCGGGTAATATCTATAACCAGTCTATGGTAGCCTCAATGATTGAAGCGAATGGTATCGATGTTACTGAGGCCTGGGCGAAATCTTTTGTGAAACAGTTCGCCCGTCCACCTAAAGGCGGGGACCGGGACCAGATCAAAGCAGCAGCAGCGGGTGTTTGTGATATTGCTATTGCCAACACCTACTATTTAGCAGGGATGTTAAATTCGAAAGAGGCAAGTCAGCGAAAAGCAGCTGAGAAGATGGGAGTCTTCTGGCCCAATCAGTCTGGCAGAGGGGCACATGTCAATGTCAGTGGTGCAGCTGTGATCAAGACAGCAAAACACAAGCAGGCCGCTATCAGACTGCTGGAGTTTCTGGTCAGTAAATCATCCCAGGCGTGGTATGCAGAGACGAATGGTGAATATCCGGTGAGAGATGATGTCGAGGAAGGTGATACTTTAAAGGCATGGGGTGAGTTCAGATTGGATAGGATTAATCTCAGTCGACTAGGCGAGCTAAATCCAGAGGCGCTTAGATTGATGGATCGTGCCGGGTGGAAATAGAGAGATAAGTGTGGTCGTTCTATGGAGATTATAACCGGACAATTTACTGGGAGTCTTTTTAATTGAAAAAAGTTGACACAAGAGTGGCTGAGCAGAGATCTGTAAGACCCTGTCTGTTGGTAACTGAAGCCACAAGCCATGCTGGCAGCAGATAGAAGTAGAGTACTCTCTCGACTCTCATTCAGGATGAATGGCTGGAGTATTGGTGTACTCGCCATCGCTCTGTTGCTTTCGGTCCCTGTATTGGTAGTGCTCGGATACCTCTTTGAACCCGCCGGTGAGGTTTGGGAGCACCTGGCTGCTACGGTGTTGCAGGACTACATCACCAACTCACTATTGCTGATGGTTGGTGTGGCCATAGGGGTTTTATTGTTGGGGGTAAGTACGGCCTGGCTGACCAGTATGTGTCAGTTCCCGGGACGCTGGCTGTTTGAGTGGGCGCTGCTACTGCCGATGGCGATTCCAGCGTACATCATTGCCTACACCTATACCGGGCTTTTCGACTTTGCCGGTCCTGTACAGACGCTTCTGAGAGAGCTGACTGGATGGGGGTATGGTGATTACTGGTTCCCTGAGATTCGCTCCATTGAAGGTGCGGCACTGATGCTTTCACTGGTGCTCTATCCCTATGTCTATCTGCTCTCCAGAGCTGCTTTTATGGGGCAGTCAATCTGTGTTTTGGATGTCAGCCGAACCCTGGGTAACGGTCCTTGGAGAACCTTTTTCAAGGTAGCCTTACCACTGGCGAGACCGGCGATTGTTGCCGGATTGTCTCTGGCATTGATGGAGACCCTGGCTGACTACGGCACAGTGCAGTATTTTGGTGTTTCCACTTTCACCACAGGTATCTTTCGTACCTGGTATGGTATGAATAACGCCGCTGCGGCAGCTCAACTCTCCGCCATGTTATTACTGGTTGTGTTCACTCTGATCCTGATTGAGAAGGGATCCCGCAGGCAGGCTCGATATCATCACACCACTCAGCGGCATCAATCATTGACCCGCTTTCAATTGAACCGCAAGCAATCTTTGATGGCTTTTGTTATCTGTTCAGGGGCGCTCTTGTTAGGCTTTATTTTACCGGCTGGTCAGTTGCTTTGGTGGGCCATGACCACAGCAGAAGAGAGTCTGGACAGTCGTTTTTTCAGTTTAATAATCCATAGCCTGCTGTTGGCGGGCAGTGCCTCTCTGTTGGCGCTATTACTGGCGCTTTTTCTCAGTTATGGCAAACGCCAATATGGAAGCTGGCCGGTTATACTTGCAGTGAGGACTGCGGGCATGGGGTACGCCATTCCAGGTACAGTGATTGCGATAGGCGTCATGATTCCCTTTGCAGCCTTCGACAATAGTCTGGATGAGTGGATGCGTGGCGAGTTCGGCTGGTCTACAGGTCTCTTACTGAGTGGCACACTGGTTGCCCTTATCTTTGCCTATCTGGTACGTTTTCTGGCGGTTTCACTGCAAACAGTTGAAGCAGGTTTGGGTAAGATTCGTCCGACTATGGATGAAGTTGCCCTGTCGATGGGGGCCGGTTCAGGAGAGATTATTCGCCGGGTGCATATGCCAATGCTTAAAGGGAGTCTGATGACTGCTCTGCTGTTGGTATTTGTTGATGTGTTAAAGGAGTTGCCGGCAACACTGATACTACGTCCCTTCAACTACAATACGCTGGCGGTAAGAGCTTATGAGTTGGCCTCCGATGAACGATTGGCTGATGCCTCATACGCTTCGTTGACCATTGTGGCTGTTGGTATTTTACCGGTTATTTTATTAAGTCGTTCCATTACACGGTCGCGTCATGCCGAATCAACTTAAAGTCGAAAATATCAGAGTCAAGTATGGTCGGCAAACCGTTGTTGACGATGTCAGCTTTGCCTTGCAAAAGGGTGTGATAGGTTGCCTGTTAGGTCCCAGTGGCTGTGGTAAGACCAGTCTGCTGCGTGCCATAGCGGGATTCGAACCCCTGGCAAAGGGAGAGATACAGCTCGATGGTCGTTGTGTATCTCGCCCTGGTGAGACCTTGGCACCTGAAAAAAGACGCGTGGGCATGGTGTTTCAGGATTTCGCCCTCTATCCCCACCTCAATATTGAGGAGAATATTGCCTTCGGACTACGAGGGTTGAGTAACTCTCAGCGCAAGCAGAGGGTGAGAAGCCTGCTAGAACTGGTTGGATTGTCAGGTTCAGAAAAGAGGTATCCCCATCAATTCTCCGGTGGGCAGCAGCAGCGAGTCGCCCTTATCCGGGCCATGGCGCCACAACCGGATATACTGCTGTTGGACGAGCCCTTTTCAGGGCTTGATGTAGAGTTACGAGAACAGTTGGCCCGTGAGGTGCGGGATATCCTCAAGCGGGAAGAGGTTACCGCCATACTGGTGACGCATGATCAACTGGAAGCCTTCGCATTGGCCGATGCGATTGGTGTCATGGGTGAGGGGCGATTGCGGCAATGGGATAGTGGTTATTCCCTTTACCATCGACCCAGGGATCGTTTTGTTGCCGATTTTATCGGTCAGGGGGCGATGGTGCCTGGCCATGTCACCGAGGATGGTGAGATTCAATCTCCTTTGGGGAAGATAAGAGGAGAGTTCGTTGAGTCACCCAAAGTAGGAGAGGCTGTAGAGTTGCTGTTACGTCCTGATGATGTCATTCATGATGATCAGAGTGACTTCAAGCTTAAAATAGTGGATAAGGTTTTTCAGGGCGCAGAATATCTCTATACCCTGGCACTCTCAGATGGCACTGAGATATTGTGTCTGGTTCAAAGTCACCATGATCATGGGATAGGCGAGATGATCGGGATTCGTCTCTTTGTTGATCATGTTGTGGCTTTTCCTGCAGTTTAAACACTTCTGAACAGCTTCGTTACCTCACTTCTGTTTTTCATTGCATGTCTAGCCACTCAGTTAATATCAGCAGTAGTGGCTATGTTTATTTGATTGATAGTATAAAACTATCGATAAATTAATAATAAGTGATTTCAATTATCAAAGATTCGGGCATAGAGTTATATCAGGTCATCCCTAAACGGATGAAAAAAACTGATCATCCATCAAAAGGAGATAACACAATGTCTGAAAATAGATGCCCCTTTCATCATGCTGCTGCTGGTGGTGGCATGTCGAACCGTGACTGGTGGCCGAACCAGTTACGCCTGGATATTCTGCGTCAACACTCATCAAAGTCCACGCCTATGGGTGAGGGATTTAACTATGCTGAAGCGTTCAAAGAACTTGACCTTGATGCGGTGAAGAGAGAGCTTCATGAGTTAATGACCGATTCGCAGGATTGGTGGCCAGCGGACTTCGGTCACTATGGTCCACTGTTTATTCGTATGGCGTGGCACAGTGCTGGTACCTATCGCACCAGCGATGGTCGGGGAGGTGGTGGCACTGGTAACCAGCGATTCGCACCGGTCAACAGTTGGCCGGATAACGTCAACCTCGATAAGGCTCGCAGACTGATCTGGCCAATCAAGCAGAAGTACGGTCAAAAAATATCCTGGGCCGACCTGATGATTCTCGCTGGCAACGTCGCTCTGGAGTCGATGGGATTCAAGACAATCGGTTTTGCCGGTGGACGTGAAGATATCTGGGAGCCGGAAAAGGATATCTACTGGGGTAATGAAGATACCTGGTTGCAAGATGAGCGTTTTTCAGGTGAGCATGAAGGTCTTGAAAAAACCCTCGCAGCAGTCCAGATGGGGCTGATCTATGTCAATCCCGAAGGTCCGAATGGTAATCCTGACCCGTTAGCAGCAGCTAAAGACATTCGCGAGACCTTTGCGCGTATGGCCATGAATGACGAAGAGACTGTAGCGCTGATAGCAGGTGGCCACAGCTTCGGCAAAACCCATGGCGCAGGAGATGCTGCACTGGTAGGACCTGAGCCGGAAGCTGCTCCAATTCAGGAGCAGGGTATGGGTTGGAGGAGTGGTTATGGTTCAGGTCAAGCAGGCGACACGATCACCAGTGGCCTCGAAGTTACCTGGACATCCACACCAACCAAGTGGAGTAATAACTTCTTCTGGAACCTGTTTGGATACGATTGGGAATTGACTAAAAGTCCAGCTGGTGCATATCAGTGGATACCAAAGAACGGTGCAGGTGCCGATTCAGTGCCTGATGCCCATGACTCTGAAAAGCGGCATGCCCCGACTATGCTGACAACTGATCTGGCGCTGCGATTTGATCCTGAATATACAAAAATTGCACGACGCTTTTATGAGGATCCAGATCAGTTTGCTGATGCATTTGCACGGGCATGGTTCAAACTGACTCACCGAGATATGGGGCCTCGTGCACGCTATCTCGGTTGTGAAGTTCCTCAAGAGGAGTTTCTCTGGCAGGATCCGATTCCTGCTGTAGATCATGAACTGATTGATCAGCAGGATATTGCAGATCTTAAGAGTGAGATCCTCGATTCTGGCCTCTCAGTCGCCGAATTGGTTTCAACCGCCTGGGCCTCTGCATCAACCTATCGTGGCTCAGACATGAGAGGTGGTGCCAATGGTGCCCGTATTCGCCTGGCACCGCAGAAGGATTGGCAGGTCAACCAGCCGGATCAGTTGCAGAAGGTGTTGAATGCCCTGAAGAAGATCCAGAGTGATTTCACAAAACCGCTTTCAATGGCGGATCTGATTGTATTGGCCGGTTGTGCCGCAGTTGAGCAGGCAGCGAAGCAGGCAGGGCATAATGTAACGGTTCCCTTCAGCCCTGGTCGAATGGATGCCTCCCAAGCAGATACAGATGAGCAATCTTTTGCTGTATTAGAGCCGGAAGCTGATGGTTTCCGCAACTACATGAAGAGGAGATACACCGTTTCCGCAGAAGAGATGCTGGTGGATAAGGCACAGCTGCTGACCTTGACCCCTGCAGAAATGACAGTGCTAATTGGTGGTATGCGTGTTCTCAAGGCCAACTTTGAAGGGAGTGTTCACGGTCTCTTCACTGATCGCCCCGAGGTGCTGAGCAATGACTTCTTTGTCAATCTGCTCGATATGGGGACTGCTTGGCGTGCGCTCTCTGCAGATGAGGATCTGTTTGAAGGGGTTGACCGGAAAACTGGTGAATCCAAGTGGAGCGCTACGCGTGTCGATCTGGTATTCGGTTCAAATTCAGAATTGCGCGCGTTGGCCGAAGTCTATGCTGCTGCTGACTCAGAAGAGAAGTTCGTGCATGACTTCATCCAGGTTTGGAGCAAGGTGATGAATCTGGATAGATTCGATCTTGTCTGATTTAACCTGGTATACAGGCCACAGGATGTGGCCTGATAAAATATCAGGGGGTCGGCTCAGCAGTTAAAGAGGCGATCAATCGCATCCAGACCATCCTGAACCACACCATCCAAATCTTCAGGGTCATCATCATGCTCATAGGCCAGCATTGAGTAGACCGACAGAGATTTTAACGCCAAAGCGATCTTTTCGACGTCAGGCAGGTTGAGTTCAGCCCCTTCTTTCAACTGACATTCATTACTCATAGTCGTGACCCCATTTACACTAACAGTGGTCTGCCGATAGTCTGTTAGCTCGGTCTTGGAGTCAAAAAATACCGATCATCCGTTGATTTGAATCAAAGAAAGGGAACATATGTCAGAGTGTTTGTTCAGTGACGTCAACATACAGCTTGATACTTTGACCGGGTTTCAGATATTTCCCCTTGATAGTATTCCAGCGTTTGAGGTCTGCCACTGAGACTTTGAAGCGTTGTGCGATGCGAGAGAGGGAGTCACCCCGTCTTACTTTGTAGTGCAGCCGACTTTGAGTGCCTGTAGGTTGCAGATCAAGAAGTGAAATTTTTGAAGTTGATTTGGACGTCCAGATGACCAGTTTTTGCCCTGTTTTCAAAGGGTCACCTGGCGCCATACCATTCCAGCTGGCCAGTTTTTTGTAACTGACGTGGTGTGCTTTGGCGATATCCCAAAGCGTGTCACCAGACTTTACCCGGTAGTGTTGTTTTACACCTTTTCTTGAACGGTTTTGTATCGCAGATTTACGTTGATCCTGTGTGTATACATAGTGATCCAGGTTCTTGCTGGATACGGGGATCAGCAGATGTTTGCCTGCCCGAATCCTATTGCCGCTAATTTTGTTCACTTGCCGAATCAGTTTTGCTGAGGTGCCGTGTCGACGGGCAATTACGCTGAGGGAATCACCGGACTTGATTTTATACCGCTTCCAGGTCAGGCGTTTTTCAGCGGGCAAAGCAGCAAGTTTCTGTTTGAACTGATCAATCTTATCCAGTGGTAGGGTCAACTGATGGTGACCATCAGGGTCTGTGGCCCAGCGATTGAAACCAGCATTCAGCAGATAGAGTTCCTGAATGGGTATATCAGCCATTTCAGCTGCAAGGGCAAGGTCGAGTTGGGATTTAATGTCAACCGTGGAGAAATAGGGCTCATTGGGGACGGCTAACAGGTCAAATCCATAGCTCTCGGCATCCTTGAAAATCTGAGCTAAAGCAAGCAGTCGGGGGACATAGGCACTGGTCTCGTCAGGTAGTTTGAGAGACCAGAAATCGGTTGGCTTTCCTCTCTTGATATTGCGTTTGATCGCGCTCCTTACGGTACCAGCACCAGAGTTGTATGAAGCCAGGGCCAGTTCCCAGTCTCCATCGAACTGCTTGTTCAGACGTGTGAGGTAATCAAGCGCTGCGCGGGTTGACCTGACTACATCCCTGCGTCCGTCATACCACCAGTTTTGCTTGAGACCGAAGTGTCGTCCCGTTGACGGTATGAATTGCCAGATGCCTGCTGCTCTGCCAGGTGAGTAGGCAAAAGGCTGAAATGCGCTCTCAACTGCGGGCAGAAGGGCGATTTCAGTCGGGATATCCCGCTTTTCGATCTCCTGCAGAATAAAATAGAGAAAAGGTGCGGCTCTCTCCTGAATTCGTTGTAAATATTTAGGGTGTTTTTTATACCAGTTCAGCTCTCTGGTGAGGCGGGGGTTGCTTGGGATTGAAAGCTTATATTGGTCACGCATCCTATCCCAGATATGTTCTGGCTCAGGGTCAGGTAGGGAAGCGATAACCTCCTGCAATTGTTCAGCAACTTCAGGCATCTGCTCCGATCTTACCTGCTTCTCCTCTGTTAGCGGCTGAGTTTGCAGGGCCTCGGTTGAGATGGTGTCAAGGGGAACCTCAACCAGTGCGGATTCCTGCCCGGGGTTTGGCAGTGACTGACAGGCTGTCAACAGGCAGGCGAAGATCAGGTTCATGAACAATAGAGGCGATTTTGAGAGAAAATCGGGTGAATTGGTTGGTAACTTAGGCATACTGAATTCTGAAAGAAAATAAAAATAAAGCCGTGTATGATTTCCATGTAATGAACTCCTGACAAGCGGCCACCAGTTGCAATCTGTGTAGAGATCAGGATCTGTTTCGTGGTGCCTCAACTTGCTGAGCATCTCTTAGGACTGCATACCAGGGATTGCTTATGCAATGATTGTCGAAGAGACATCACCATCCATATGGAGCATTAGATCCGAAATGGCAAATCGCAACGCGGTCGTCGATCGATAAAATGAGACATCAAACCAGATTCACTCACTACCAGAGCCGCTCAAATCCACATTTGTGTTGTCACAATAACAGACAGACGATAGCTGAGCGCCAGTCGTTGCTACCAGCTTCCAGGACAGCGCTCAAAAACACAGATTACCTGACACTAGTGTCGGTAGCAAAGTCGATACCTTTATAGATGAGAGAATTCAGGCGGTTAAAACTTCGATCTTGCCAACAGAGTCACATTCAGGAGTGGTTCAATAGTCAGCTTGGAGAGAGTTTGGCCGCTCAAGAGTCTGAATATCTTCAGCAGCACATCTCCGCAATGTTTGGCTATCATGTGGTGCAGATCGGCCATTTGAAGCAGGATGAAGACCTGTTGCGGGTGAGTCCTGCGCGGAACCGGATTGTGATGGGGGTTACGCCAGGTGGAAAAAACGTTGATCTGCAGGCTGAACCTTATAGGCTGCCATTTGCTGGCGACTGTGTGGATGGTATTTTACTACCCCATACCCTGGATTTTTCCTCTGATCCCCACCAGGTGTTACGTGAAGTGGAGCGGGTTTTGATTCCCGAGGGGAAGCTGCTGATCACTGGGTTCAACCCCTGGAGCCTCTGGGGAGGGGTAAGACTGCTTAGGTTGAGGTCATCGATACCGCCTTGGTGTGGTCACTTTTTCAGCAGTCGAAGGGTTTTGGATTGGCTGTCACTTTTAGGCTTTGATCTACTTGATATTCACTTTCTTAATTACAGGCCACCGATCCAAAGACCCGGTATTAGTCAGAGACTCCAATTTCTGGAGCAGCTCGGGGAGAATCTCTATCCGAATTTTGGTGGGGTGTATATCATATTGGCCGTAAAGCGCGTGGTTACTCTTACACACATTCGCCCGAAATGGTCGGTAAAAAAACGTGTTTTACCCACTGCAGCAGAACCAACAATCAGGAATGGGACTTAGTGATCAGGCCTGTTAAGCATAAGAAACCCTATCTCTTAACGGATTTTTAAGAAGTATAAATGACTCAAATAGTAGAACTTTTTAGTGATGGCGCCTGTAAAGGGAATCCTGGGCCTGGTGGTTGGGGGGTTGTACTGCGCTATGCAGGCCATGAAAAGAGACTGTATGGCGGTGAGCCTGGCACTACCAATAACCGGATGGAGCTGCTTGCGGTAATTCGGGGGTTACAGGAGCTGACAAGGCCCAGTCAGGTGCAAGTGACTACCGATTCACAATATGTAAAAAACGGCATTACCCAGTGGATCCACGGCTGGAAGAGAAATGGTTGGAAGACCTCTGCACGCAAGGCGGTAAAAAATGTTGATTTGTGGCGGGAATTGGATAGTGAAGTAAGTAAACATGATGTGGATTGGCAATGGGTAAAAGGACATGCTGGTCATCCAGGGAATGAATTGGCAGATGAACTGGCTAATCTGGGTATTCAGGAGATGTTGTCATGATGCGCCAGATTGTACTCGACACAGAAACCACCGGTCTGGAGCCAGAGCAGGGACATAGAATTATAGAGATCGGCTGTGTTGAGCTGGTTGACCGAAGATTGACAGGTAATAACTTCCATCAGTTTCTGCAACCAGATCGAGAGATCGATGCGGGGGCCATTGAGGTGCATGGTATCACCAATGAGTTTCTCGCCGACAAGCCGAAATTCTGTGATGTGGTGACTGACTTCATCGAATATGTGCGTGGTGCTGAATTGATTATCCACAATGCACCATTCGATGTCGGATTCCTTGATCATGAATTGAGGTTGATGGAAAACCCGCAGCGCATCGATGCACTGTGTGCTGTTACCGATACGCTGATCATGGCAAAGAAGATGCATCCAGGGCAGAGAAACAGCCTTGATGCATTATGCAGACGCTATGATATCGATAACTCCCATCGTGAGCTGCATGGGGCGTTACTGGATGCTGAAATACTCGCCGATGTCTATTTGATGATGACCGGTGGACAGACGGCGCTGGTGTTGGATGACGATCTTGGGCAGCAGGGTGGTGATGAGCAATCGGTTGATAATATCCGCCGACTGTCAGCCGGCCGTCCCCCTCTCAAAGTGGTTGTTGCCGGCGCTGAAGAGATTGAAGCCCATGAGCGTCAACTTGAGGAGATGGGCGAAAGGTGCGTTTGGCTCAGCAGTTAGGATTTAACCCCTGGATTGTGTGGACTTGGCGCTATCGCAGCCTTGCACGATGTCATACAACCTCGGTATGTCGAGTAACTGTACATGTTTCCGCTCTACTCTAAGCAGGTTTTCATCCTGAAACCTGGTAAAGAGTCTACTCACGGTCTCGACTGCTAAACCGAGGTAGTTACCGATTTCATGGCGTGACATACTGAGAAAGAAGTCGCTGGCAGAAAAACCCCGTTGTTTGAATCGTTCTGAGAAGCTGAGTAGGAAGGTTGCTAAGCGCTCCTCGGCACTCTTTTTACCCAGTAGCGTCAACATTTCCGTCTCCTGACCTATCTCCCGGCTGAGCAGACGATACATTTGGTGCTGCAGACTGGGCATTATGCAGCTCAGAGATTCCAGCTGGGAAAAGGGGATTTCGCATACCGCTGTAGTCTCAAGTGCGATGGCTGAGCAGGTGTGGCTATCGTCCTGGATTGCATCGAGGCCGATAAGTTCGCCGGGAAGATGAAATCCCAATACCTGTTCCCCTCCATCCTCATTAGGGCTGTAGGTCTTGACCGAGCCGCTGGTTATGACCCGCAAGCTATGAAACTTGTCAGCCCCACGGTAGAGATGATCTCCTCGATGGTAGGGGCGGCCTCGCTTGATGATGCCATCGAGGCGTTCGACATCGTCCGGAGTCAGCCCCATGGGGAGACATAGGGTGGCAAGGCTGCAGTTTTTACAGGCGACCTTGATGTTTTCAAATGATACGACTTTTCTACTAGTCAAGTAATCGCTCCAGCATGGGCAGGTGCTATATAGGCAATGTATTGTGCACCCAGTTAGTGTTTAAGGCATTTCTTACCCTTGAATTGTCCTCTCTCACCCTGAATTTAGCTTTGCTCAGAGGCGGTTTTGCCAAATAAAAACATTAAAAGCTGCTTTACCAGGCGCATATGCCAGGCTGATACAGCTTAATGTCTCCCAATCTACCCTATTTCGTCCATGTTTAATTGTTGGTGGGCTGGCAATTCGAGCTATTTTTCCAGAAATTCTTGATGTGGATCAAGTAGTTTTACTGTTTTTATTACTTTGGATCATTGATTTTTAGTCTGTCGCCGAATAAAAAAACCGGCCTGAAGGCCGGCTTTTCTGCTATTGATCGGCCTGATTATTGAGCCGGAGCAGGAGCGGGTGCAGCTGCAGGAGGTGCAGGATAGCCATAAGGAGCACCACCATATGGTGCGCCATAAGGAGCGCCATAGCCATAAGGAGCGCCGCCGTAGCCATAAGGACCGTAACCGTTGTAGCCACGGTAGTAGTTATTACCACGACCATAGCCAGAACCACGGGCGTTGCCGCTCATGCCAAAGCTGAAATCACCAGAGCCATCACCATAGCCGTCACCGTAGCCGTCGTTGTTATAACCACGGTTGCCGCCCCATGGGCCGTTGCCCCACCAGGCAGATGCACTGGTAGACACAGCTACGAGTGCCGCGATGCTCAGAACTTTAGCAAATTTAGTCATGCTTTCTTCCTCTCAAATGATTGTTTTCATACTACATCGGTGATGTAGAAAAGCGGCCTTACAGCCTCCATCATGCAATGGTTAAGGACTTCACGCCAAGTCTGTCATGTTACGGGGCAGACTGTAGGGTAAAGTTCTACTTGCCTCAGTAGTTGTTATTTGCGTAACACGCCAATCGATTATAGACCCTGGTCAGTTATAATCAATCGAATTATTGAGCCCCGTATGGAGACGATTTCATGGCAATCTTGTCTATTTGATTCGATCTATTTGGATCCTGAGCAAGCAGCTCTCAGGGGCGATCTGATGGAAATCTCTGGGGAGTTCCGAGTTACTTCCTTATATAGAGTGCAGATATTTTTATCGAGGACATGCCTTGAATCAGTAGTTTGTTGCAGTTCTGAATAATACCTAAATTGAAACCAGGTTGGTTAGCCCTTCGAGATTGAGTGAAGAGGGGCAATCTGTTACTGTTTACACCCGTCCTATATCCCATTTTCCTGCACTCTAACCTGGTAAGCAGAATTACATGACCAGTTTTATTTTTATTACGGGCGGTGTTGTCTCCTCCCTTGGCAAAGGTATCGCTTCAGCTTCTCTGGCTGCACTGCTGGAGGCCCGCGGACTGGATGTCACAATGATCAAGCTGGATCCCTATATCAACGTGGATCCCGGCACCATGAGTCCTTTTCAGCATGGCGAGGTGTTTGTAACCGAAGATGGATCTGAAACAGATCTGGATCTCGGCCATTACGAACGATTTATCGACAGTACCATGGGGTGTAATAACAACTTCACCACAGGTCAGATCTACGAAAATGTGATTCGCAAGGAGCGAAAAGGGGAGTATCTGGGGGGTACGGTTCAAGTAATTCCCCATATCACCAATCAAATCAAGGACAGTATCCAGCTTGGTGCGGCTGACAAGGATATCTGTCTGGTAGAGATAGGCGGTACCGTAGGCGATATTGAATCCCTGCCATTTCTGGAGGCGATCCGGCAAATGGGCGTGGAGATGGGGCCACAACGGGCGATGTTTATGCATCTTACCCTGGTGCCCTATATCAAAGCATCTGGAGAGATCAAAACCAAACCGACTCAACATTCGGTGAAGGAGTTGCGCTCTATCGGTATTCAACCGGATATCCTGGTATGTCGCTCTGAGCAGCCTCTGCCGGAAGCGGAGCGTAGAAAGATCGCACTTTTTACCAATGTCCCTGAACAGGCCGTTATCTCAGCTGTCGATGCTGACTCGATCTATCGGATTCCTGTGCTGCTGCATGCTCAGAATATGGATGAGTTGGTGAATCAGCGCTTTGGTCTGAATTTGCCACCTGCGGATCTCTCTGAATGGGAAGCATTTCTTGAAGGGCTGGACAATCTGGAAGGAGAAGTGAAAGTCGCGATGGTGGGTAAGTACGTGCATCTCACCGAAGCATATAAGTCCCTCTCTGAGGCGCTGGTTCATGCTGGCGTGCATACCGGGAATCGGGTGGTTATTCACTATGTCGATTCTGAGCAGATAGAGAAGAGTGGCATCGATAGCCTGAAGGGTATGGATGCTATCCTGGTGCCGGGGGGATTTGGCAATCGCGGCGTAGAGGGCAAAATTGCTGCAGTAAGCTATGCGCGGGAGAACTCGATCCCCTATCTGGGTATCTGTTTGGGTATGCAGGTGGCAGTGATTGAGTTTGCTCGCCATGTGGCCGGTTTGGCAGATGCTCACAGCACTGAATTTGATCGCTCTACGCCTAACCCTGTAATCGGATTAATCGTGGAGTGGCTGAATGCGGATGGTAAGCTTGAAACCCGGAGTGAAAACTCCGATATGGGGGGCACCATGCGTCTCGGCGGACAAGAGTGCAGGCTGCAACCTGGTAGCCTCACCCATCAACTCTATGACAAAGAGGTCATTGTCGAACGCCACCGCCACCGCTACGAATTCAATAACAGCTACCTGGATGATATTGTCACTGCCGGCATGAAGGTCTCTGGCCGTTCGGTTGATGGCCGTTTGGTCGAAATCGTTGAGATACCTGAACATCCCTGGTTTGTGGCTTGTCAATTTCATCCGGAATTTACCTCCACACCTCGTCATGGACACCCGCTCTTTTCTGGGTTTATTGAAGCAGCCAGAAAACATAGGGATAGCCAGGCGTGAAGCTGTGTGATTTCGAAGTTGGACTGGATCGGCCCATTTTTCTGATTGCTGGCCCCTGTGTAATCGAGAGTGAACAACTCGCGATGGAGACAGCAGGGACGTTGAAAAGCCTTTGCAACGATCTTGGAATACCCTTTATCTACAAATCATCTTTTGATAAAGCCAATCGTTCCTCATCTGAGAGTTATCGTGGTCCCGGTATGGAGCAGGGTCTGCAGATACTTGAGAAGGTCAAAGCTGAATTGGGTGTGCCTATCCTTACAGATGTGCATGAAGACACCCCATTGGATGAGGTGGCTGAATGTGTTGACGTTTTACAGACACCGGCCTTTCTCTGCCGCCAAACCAATTTTATCCAGCGTGTTGCCAGTCAGGGTTTACCCGTTAATATTAAGAAAGGGCAGTTCCTTGCACCCTGGGATATGACCCATGTGGTTGAGAAGGCCAGGGCAGTGGGGAATCAGCAGCTGATGGTTTGTGAGCGTGGAGTCTCATTTGGCTATAACAATCTGGTATCAGATATGCGTTCACTTGCTGCAATGCGAGAGACAGGATGTCCAGTGGTCTTTGATGCGACACATTCGGTTCAGTTACCTGGGGGACAGGGTAAGCATTCCGGAGGGCAGAGGGAGTTTGTTCCAGTACTTGCCCGGTCTGCAGTGGCTGCCGGTGTGGCAGGTCTGTTCATGGAGACCCATCCCGAGCCGGATAAAGCGTTGAGTGATGGACCAAACGCCTGGCCACTAGCGAAGATGAAGGCACTTCTTGAAACGCTGGTGGCATTGGATAGACAGGTTAAACAAAGTGGCCTGATTGAATTGGAATTATAAATCTGGCGAGTCATCTGCCTGTAACATTGCTTGATGACAATAGTGCTAATAGAAACAAACGACAGAACAAGACGGAGACGAAATGTCTGAAATTGTTGATGTACGTGGACGAGAAATTCTCGATTCACGAGGAAACCCGACCATTGAAGCCGATGTATTCACAGCAGATGGCGCCATAGGCAGGGCAATGGTGCCTTCCGGTGCCTCTACCGGATCACGTGAAGCCCTGGAGTTGAGGGATGGTGATAAGAGTCGCTATCTGGGCAAGGGTGTTCTGCAGGCGGTTGCACATATCAATGGCCCCATCAAAGAGGCATTGATGGGCATGGATGTTACAGATCAGTCTGGTGTAGATCAGTGCATGCTCGATCTGGACGGAACAGAAAATAAATCAAAGTTGGGTGCCAATGCGCTTTTAGGTGTCTCTCTGGCAGCAGCTCACGGCGCAGCCCAGGAGAGGGCGCTGCCACTCTATCGTTCCCTCTCATCTGGTCCCTACCGCTTGCCAGTACCAATGATGAATATCATCAATGGTGGTGCACATGCCGATAATAGTGTCGATCTGCAGGAGTTCATGATTCTGCCTGTGGGTGCCGGTTCGATTCGTGAAGCGGTGCGCTACGGCGCCGAGGTCTTTCATGCTCTGCAGAGTGTGCTAAAGGGCAGGGGCATGGCAACGGCGGTGGGCGATGAAGGTGGTTTTGCCCCCAATCTTCCCTCCAATGAGTCAGCGATCGAAGTGATCCTGGAAGCTATAGAAAAGGCAGGATTCTCTTCTGGACGCGATATCTATCTGGGTCTGGATGTCGCGAGCTCGGAATTTTATCAGGATGGGGTCTACGACCTGGCATCGGAAGGGCGCAAATTCAGTGCTGAAGAGTTCACCGATTATCTTGCTGCCTGGGTGGATCAGTATCCTATCATCACCATCGAGGATGGTATGGATGAGGGGGATTGGGAAGGCTGGAAGCTGCTGACTGATAAACTGGGTGAAAAGGTACAGCTGGTTGGTGATGATCTGTTTGTAACCAATACTAAAATCCTGCAGCGCGGGATTGATGAGAAGATCGCCAACTCGATTCTAATCAAAGTCAATCAGATAGGCACCTTAAGTGAGACTATGGCCGCTATAGATATGGCTAAGGCTGCTGGTTACAGTGCAGTGATTTCCCACCGCTCTGGTGAAACAGAAGATACCACTATTGCGGATCTGGTTGTGGCGACAGGTACTGGACAGATCAAAACCGGCTCCTTATCCCGTTCAGACCGAGTCGCAAAATACAATCAGTTAATGCGCATTGAGGATCAATTGGGTGAAGATGCAATCTATGCTGGTAAAGATGCCTTTCCAGTAGCAATCCCTTGATCCGGATGGTACGACCGAGCGCAGTATGCTTTTTGAGATCCTGGCCTGCTCGTGAATTATCCGCTCTTTCAGGGTTATCTGATCAACTCATGATTCGATAGCTTGCCGTCAAAATGCACCGCTATTGTGTTGCCTATCTTCGCAATAGCGGGCTATTACCAGGGATAAGCACCATCGGTCGGCCCACTGATATTAGAGTTCCTTGATTTGAACCATGCGCACCACTATTTTCATTTTGGTTATTCTGCTGGCTTTTCTGCAATACCGACTCTGGGTAGGAGAGGGGAGCCTGGCTGAGGTAAATAATCTAAAGGATGAGATTCAAACCTTACAGCAGGAGATGGTGGGTTTACGTAAGCGAAACGATGCGTTGCAAGCAGAGGTTGAGGACTTGCGCAGTGGACAAGATGCCATCGAGGAACGGGCGCGTAGCGAGCTGGGCATGATCAAAGAGGGAGAGATATTCTACCAGGTTGTTACCCCCTCTGAGGATGAAACGAATGAGCGTTAGATGCTGGGCAGTGGTACCTGCTGCAGGTGTTGGTCGACGCATGGGTGGAGATATACCGAAGCAGTATCTTGATCTCTCCGGTCGCAGGATCATCGACCACACACTGTCGAGACTACTCAGCCATCCACGTATTACGGCCGTCTATGTGGCGCTTTCCGAAGAGGATGCCTACTGGGAGCTTTGCGACTATGCCAGTGATCCCAGAGTGATCAGGGTCGCCGGTGGTGAAGCTCGCTATCAATCAGTGCTGAATGCACTGAATAGTCTTTTAGAGCAAGCCAGTGATGATGACTGGGTATTAGTCCATGATGCCGCAAGACCCTGCCTGTCTGACGCTGATCTAAGTCGTCTCATAGAGACCCTGCATGAGCATCCGGTTGGTGGACTGCTTGGGGTGCCGGTCAGCGATACATTGAAGCGGTTGGACAGTGCTAATGGTGTCGATGCAACAGTCTCCCGTAAGGGACTATGGCGCGCTTTTACACCACAAATGTTTCGCCTGGGACTTCTGATCTCTTCTATTCAGGCGGCGATCCTGAGTGATGCAACGATTACAGATGAAGCGGGGGCGATGGAGCTCTCAGGCTACACGCCTAAAATGGTTGAGGGAGAGAGCACGAATATCAAGATAACCCGGCCTGGTGATATGCAATTGGCCAGACTCTATCTGCAAAAGGGTATCTCGAATAGTTAATAGAGGTGCCCTTAAGGTGCCGGGTTAATAATCTTTTTCGCGTTCGGACCAAACTACACTAGATCGCCAGCAGATTCCTCAATTCCCGAATCTGTTCCCTCGCATTTTCCAGGATACCGATTGAATGTCGTGGGGTAAGTTTGCCGAGCGCCAATTTATGGAAGGCAGGCACCAGATCCAGTCGCGGCAGCTTCACCATCATTGGTGTTCCGATATAGGCATGAAGCTGAGCAATAACCACCAGATCAACATAATCTGGTTCATGACTTATATCTTCCATCCAATCATCTGCATGCAGAGCGGATTGAACAAAATAGTCAGGAAATTCCCATTGTCGCAGAACCATAGCGCCAACTTCTGCTTTGAGATTTTCAAGCACACGGTCAAGTAATTCAGTATTCTCTATCAGAGCGGGCTTATTGCGTGCCGCGCCGATAATGGCCAGCGCTCCAATGTCATGTAGCAGACCACATAGTAGAGCCTGATCAGATGCAAGACCTGGAGTGACGTTCGCCAGCTCATGACATATTGGAGCAACATAGCTGAGATGTTTCCAAAGTTTGACCATACGTTGTTGTAGAGTTTTCGAACGACTTTGAAACAACTTTCCCAGTGCGAAGCTGATGACCAGATTGTGTGTGACCGAACGACCCAAACGGGTCACTGCGTCAGGCAGATTATCGATTGGCTGTTTCCCCCGATAGGCTGCGCTGTTGACGACACTGATAACACGAGCTGCGACGGTGGGGTCGGCCTGCACAACATGGGCAATATCCTCACTATTGGAATTACCATCATTAATCACCTTTGCGATGCGCATGGTGATATCCGGCATGCTGGGCAGTTCCAACGTGTTGTTTTGCACCGATTCATGAAACTCCCAGTAGAGCTCAGCTTCAGGGCCATTGGTATCACTAAGTTCGATGGTGTTGTTTGATCGCTTGTTGACGATGGGAGGAAGGCGTTTTATTGAATCATATAGCTCTTGGGGAATGCTAAGAAGATCTACAGCTGTAATGCTGTCAACAGATACCTCACAGGGATTCCTCTCAACCAAAGGAAGCGAGCTACAGGGTTGCTCAGCTCGACAGATTACCTGTTTTCTATCATTTGAGTTGATTTTGACTTCACCCGCCAGCAGATAGTAGACCTGGTCTATGGGTTCACCTTCAACTGCAATTGTGGTATTGGCATTTCGATGTTCAACATGGGTTTCGGATAGAACATATTTCAAAACCCGCTTTGGTAAGTTTCTCAGGGCCTCAATTTTTTTGACCCTGTCATTAGTGACAGCGGTTACTCGTTGAATCATCTTAAGCGTGCTCGGGGTGGTCTGTTTCGTATGGAATATTGGCGGCTTTTAGTTGGTTCATTGCGTACAATGTCAATTATAAGAAACTATGAACGAATCTGGTTGGTGATATTACGGGTGATTAACCCTCTACCGCCCTCTCTTGATCCCGGGTAGTAGCCTGTCTACAACCAATATTGGATGCGCAGATGCGGGATTTGTTGATCCTGGATCACCATTCAATATCTGTTCAAAGTACCCTTATTATAGCGACCCGAATGGGTAACACTTTAAGTTGAATGGTGAATTGGTATGCGTATTGGCCAGGGCTATGATGCCCATCGATTCGAATCCGGATCCCGTCTGATTCTCGGCGGAGTCGAAGTGCCCCATGATCAGGGTTTGCTGGCCCATTCGGATGGGGATGTGCTCATACACGCCTTATGCGACGCCTTGCTAGGTGCTGCTGCCCTTGGTGATATTGGCCGACATTTTCCTGACAATGACCCTGCTTACGCCGGCATAGAGAGTCGTAAATTGCTTCGCCAGGTGATAGAGCAGCTTCACAGCATGGGTCTGATGGTTGCAAATGCGGATATGACGATCGTAGCGCAGAAACCGAAGTTAGCCACTTATATCGACGATATGCGTGAAATTCTTGCTTCCGATCTGCAAATTAAGCTGAATCGGGTGAATGTCAAAGCGACGACAACTGAAGGTATGGGATTTACCGGTCGAGGTGAAGGGATTGCCGCTTTAGCTACAGTGCTGTTGAAGGAGTCGGAAATTGACTGACAAACCCTGGCAGCCTATTGAGCAGATGCCTCATGCCCATGGTGGCGTGGCTGGAACCGGGGTGATTCGTTCCACTCCAGAAGATTTTCAAGTCGATGAAATAGTTGGCTTCACGCCGGATGATGAGGGTGAGCACCTGCTGGTGCAGATCAGGAAACGCAAGACCAATACCCAATGGCTTGCCGGGCAGCTGGCAAAACTGGCGGGTATCCCGGTAAAGGATGTCGGTTTCGCGGGGTTGAAAGATCGACATGCTGTTACCACCCAATGGTTCTCTCTTGGTATGGCAGGACGCCCTGAACCTGAATGGAGCAAGCTGGAAGATGAACTGATTCAGGTATTGGCAGTACATAAACACAGACGAAAATTACGTAGAGGAAGCCTGCGAGGTAACCGTTTCACACTGCGTATTAGAGAGTTAAGTGCAGATCAGACGCTACTGGAAAAGCGTCTGACACAACTCAAAATATCGGGGATGCCAAACTATTTTGGTGAACAGCGCTTTGGTCATGGTTACAACAACCTAGGCCAGGCTGACCTCCTGTTTTCACCCGCTAGACCTCGAATGAGCAGATCATTGCGCGGCCTGGTGATATCGGCAGCACGTTCACAGCTTTTCAATCAGGTTCTGGCTGAGCGGATCGAGCAGGGTATCTGGAATATCCCCTTGCCTGGAGACTATTTCAAACTCGATGGCAGTCGAGGAGGGTTTTCCTGCCACGAAGAGGAGGATGAGATCCTGGCCCAGCGCTGTCGAGAGTTGGACATCCATCCTACTGGGCCTCTATGGGGAAGGGGGCTGAATCTAGTCAATGAGGATGCCGGTGATTTGGAGGCGAGGGTATTAGAGCCATTCGAGCTATGGCGAAATGGCCTGGAGCATGTCGGGCTGGAGCAAGAGCGCAGGTCATTGCGAATCAGCTTGAAAGACCTGACTTGGCAATTTCTACAGGATGGGAGCCTGGCGCTGGAATTTTTCCTGCCTGCCGGCTGCTTTGCAACTGCGTTACTGCGTGAATTGATTGACTATACGGCTGATTCTGATATTTGATTACCCTGAAGAATAGGGGTGGTAAAAGAGATTCTTCAGGATAGGATTAAAAGCAGGCTCTGAATAAGTGATCAACGCTCACCTGGCGGAAAAATAGACCCAATAATGAAAGGTACGCTTAGACAACTCTGCTGTGCGGTTCAACGGAATTGCCATATCTCAGACGCCCGTCACGGGGCTGATTATGGACTCTGTACCTATCTGTTGAAGATGCGTGAATACTACCGTTGGGAAAACGGTCTCGACTACCAGGCATCATTGACCAATGAATCCGTTGGTGATTGGCTGACAGCTCGTGAGGCACTTTGGGAATCCCTGGTTGACGACGAGTTTGCAACGCTGCCCCTTGATGGCGAGGACTACGATCCATTCGATGTGGAGACGATTAACCATGCTCTTGAGCCATTGGGGCTGGTCTACAGCGCAGGCTATGGTGCAAAAAACAAACCCCTTTTCTTTCTCGGGCACCTTGAACGGCTGGAACAGCCAGAGGGGATTTCAGTGTGGGTGTCGGGACGTGAACTGGCCAGAGATCTTACCGCCCCCGCTGCAATGAATCAGGGCGGGCGGATCTATATCAGACGGGAATCTTTTCGACGCTTGCTTTGGGAAAAATTTGAAAATTGGCGTTGGCAGCGAGCTGATAATGCAATGGGCCGCGCATTCTCCCACTATGACTTTGATCAGCAACTGGAGACCTCTCTGGATCATATGGTTGAAAAAGAATTGGATGCTGTTCTGCTGCATGAGCAGGGTGAATATCTTGCCGGTAAAGCACTTGGTGAAAAATGGAATGAGATGGTTATCGACCTAGGGCATTCACCGGCTGAACTCATGGCCAGAGCAGTAAGAGATCATTGGGCGGATTGTGAGGTGACTCTACCCCACCTGATAGCACAACAAGATGAAGCATCTCTACACTTCTATATGGGTGGTTTGACTGGAATGCGGAAATCAATATTTCCTGAACTGATTGCTGCCTATGAAGCCTGGCATCTTCATGATGACTGGAAACCTTTGTGCCAGGTTGTGGAAGACGGCAAGAAACACTGGCCTGAGTTGGCAGTCAGGCTGTTGGATTGTTATCAGAATCAACCCTGGGAGGCTCCTGCAGCGATCAAGTCAATGGTTGAAGCAAATACTTTATAGAATGTGCTGTTTCTGCGTTGCGGATCTTCGCAATAGCTGGGCATTTACGTGCGATCCTCGCCTTGAATCGACTCATTTTGTAAGATAATCTGCTTGGATGAGTGTTTTACCTGATGTGACTTAAGTCTGAAGTAGAATATAGGGAAGTAGTTTGAGTTCCGTAAATCCAAAATTATTGATCGCTTTAGTTGTCGTTATACTTTTTGCGGTCTTTCTCAAAGTTTCAAATCCGCATAGAAAATACAGCACACAAGGCTTCTGGGAGACTGCGACCATTGCGTCTATTGATGAAGTTCCTGATGAGGCGTTAGAGCCAGGTAATAGAAATGGCGGTGTGTTGATGTGGGCGGCTATGGTCGTAAGGGATCCAGAGATAATCGAGGCACTTGTTTCCCGTGGTGCTGAGATCAATGAAGCTGACGGAATTTTTATGGGTACGCCTTTAACCGGGGCGGCGGGGTATAGTTCAACCCCAGAGGTAATCGATAAGCTTATTGAACTGGGTGCAGATATCAGCCAGTTGGTTAATAATAACGAAGACGCACTAATGATAGCCGCGCGATATAACCATAATCCTGCGATTATCGAAAAGCTGTTAGAACATGGTGCAGATATGAGCAGAAAGAACTCCCAGGATTTGACAGCCGCAGATATCGCAAGGGAAAGCGGTAATAAAGCAGCACTAACTGTTTTCGAACACCCCCAGAAATTATAGGAAACTATTGACTATTTTAATAAACAGTGGCTATTAAAAAAATACATAAAATCAATAGTTAAGTGTCATCAGGGTCTATACTCTTCCTTGTACAATCGGTAGTCATCTCTTTGATAAATGCGATCTGAATTTTTTGAGAAAAGTTTACCAGTCACTTATCGAAGTTGCCTATCTGTTTCAATTGATTAAGAAACCTCTGAACAAGTCATGGATTGACATCTTGTTGTAGTATTAACGCTATTCTGCACTTCACAATTGCGGTTCATATCATCTCTTATCTATGCCATGATTTGATCTGTTTTTGCTGCAAAATGTCGTCCCTATCAAATTCAGATGTTGCTTAAGGTTTTAACTTAAAATCTATCTCAGGGAGTGACTATGCTGCATTTTATGGACGCTAAAGCTATGTTATTTGTTCAAAATTGGGAAGAAGCGATCTGTACGAGTCATAAAAAACATAGATTTCGTACTCACACCAAACAAGAGCTTGAATCTTTCAATCGCAAGCATGGTGAATGTTCCAGATTTAAAAAGTTTGGAAAATATTTTTAATCAGAACTGGTCTGTCGATATAAATTTTGTGACTCATCGATTATCACTATTTTGATCAGCGTATTCTCATCATATAACGGCACTTTAATATGGTAAAAATATTACTGTGCCGTGTCGTCTGTACTGAATAGATTTGAATGTTACCTTGTTGGATATCAGCAATATTCAGATCTGTAACTACACCTCTGAATCAAAATTGTCTCTTCCGGTTCGCTGGCATTATGACAATAATATTACAGATTAATGTCTTTGCTGTTCAGCTTAGATGAAATATTCTGCAAGCTAGGGTTATTTCGTATTACAGCAATAGGGAACCACCTGTACCCTTCAACCATATCAAATCACCTATCTCTTTCTGGAGTGGTATTGTCATGGTCGATAGTGTTTCCAATTCCAAAAATAGTTCAAGTACAAGTAGTAATAAGTCAAATAGTGATAATTCACCTGCTGCAAAATCACAAAGTTCAAAATCAGATGAGATGACAACTGAAGAACGGTTGAAATCTTTGCCTTCCGCGCTGGATCGCGCACTCGGAGATAACAGCAGGCATGGTGGTGATGCTACACGTCAGGGTACAGGTTACGGCACTCAGCGTCTTGAAGAGGTTTCATCTTCAGTTACAGACAAAGCGGATAAGATTGTTGATGATACTTTGGCGGCAGCAACTGATGGTGTCAAAACAGTTCAGGTCGACGAAGCTTTCGATAAGCTAAACAGCGATGGCGACAAGCTCTATATGCGGGTGACTGCTGAAGTCAAAGGAAACATACAAATTGGTTTAAAAGGTCAGCTGGGTGGTGATATTGAAGTAACCCAGTTGGGTGAAGGGGCAGATGCTGAATACAGAGTGAGTCTGGATAAAGAGTCTCTCGCAGCTTTTACCCAAAAAGTATCTATACCTTATGTTCCATTGAAGTTTGAGGAGGGTCTGCAAACTGCTGATAGGGTGGAAATGACCTTTGCTAATCGTGATGAAGCTATTCAAGCTACAAAGCTGCTGCAACGCCTGGCAGTTGCCGACGTTGCATCAGATCTTTCCGGCGCCGCAGGTGTACTCTCCGGCGCTGGTGCAAATCCTGTTGCAAATCCGCTTACGGAGAGCGGTTCTCCCGGTGTGGTTACAACTGCTGCCGTGGGCCTGTCAGGAGAGGATATGGCTTTTTTACAAGGCCACGTATCAGCTTATGAAACTACCCTGGGTGTCAGGGGGCGCGCTGCGTTGGAGTTACAGGCGCCACAGCTGTTTCTGCCTTTTCAGGTTCAAGGTGAAGGGCGTCTGGATCCACGAATAGAAGTCACGCGAAGGGTTGAGTTACCTGAGGATGGAAAACCGGGAGAATTAACCTATACCGTGTCGGGTGATGTTCGTGCCTCTGCAAAAGAAAAGCTTGCCTTTGATCCGATACCAACTAACCAATTTGACGCAGGTGTGATGCTTCAGAATCGATTGGAAATCGGTTCTGCTCGTATCGAGGTGAGTGCCCATTACGATCTACCCGCTGGAGATATCACCACAAGCCCGGTTGGTGGTCGAGTAGTACCAGAGTATGACCTTGTGACAGGCGATGGTTTTGGTGCACCTGATCGAATCAGTGTTGAAACCTCTGCTGAATGGCACACTCAAGGTGTGTTGGATGCTTCCCGTGGTGATAGCAACAAAACAGTAGCCAATTTTGAAATCAATAACCCGGAGCAGGCTGGTCCAGCTTTGAGCATGTTGGCAAATGGTGATGTCACTGCTGCCGCAAGCGCTGCAGGAGTGGAACTGAAAACTACCTTTCAGCAAATTGAGCGCAGTGGGCTTGCAACCCAGGGTGGCTTCAAGTTCAAGTTTGGTGAGGGGAATGAACTGGAAGCAACCGTTATCGTAGAGGCGGGTGTTGACGACGTCACTACCATGCAACACAACACAATTGCCCCTCAACAGACTGCGCCAGTGAAGCAACCTGTCGACGATGGCAAAACCCTGGTAGTCGAACCTGAAGCTGGCCTTACCCTGAGGAATGAACCGATGGGTAAAAGAACATCCGTTTTTCAGCATGGCACTTTCCTCAGGCAGACAGGGGAAGCCGTAACTGCTTTTGATGGTAATCAATGGGTACCTGTGGAAGGAACTGACGTAAACGACCAACCTGTTTCAGGCTATGTGTACGCCGGTTATATAAGATCACACGACAGCAGTAGTGGCGCGATGGACGAGACGGGCCGAACCAATCCAACCCTGGAATATCAACGATATGATCAGCTGACAGTCAAAGATGGGGATAACCTCTGGGATTTAGCCCAGCAGCACAATGTCTCCTTTGAAGAGATGGTTGAACTTAATAACGAGCATCTGATAGCACCCGATTTAATATTTGCCGGTGACACTGTTTACCTGCCAGGAACTGAAAAAGGGCCGATTAAGGTTGCCGAGGTGGAAACACAGGAGTTACCAGCCAACACTTCAACATCGACACCAGGATCAGGCTCTTCAACGGAAAGTAGCTCTACATCACTTCCAGCCGGTTCAGGCAGTTTATCGGGATCGGGTTCAACATCGATGACCGATTCAACTTCAACGCCAACAAACAGTGACAGCTCATCAAGTTCTACCGGTTCAGTAACCGATGTCTCAGTACCTGGCACTGAGGTTCAAGAAGGAAACGTGCCTGCTGCTACAGATCAGATAGATGGCCGTAAGCCAACGAGTGATATTATCGAACAGTATCAAGTTGCTGATGATGAGATGTTGCCTGAATGGCAGCTAGAGGTAAAAGTCGGGCCATTTACTGTCGAGAGAGTGCCGTTTACCAATATCGAAGTTCCGACCTTGCGAAATAGGACTAGAACAGAGACAGGTTTAATTCAGGAGCTGTATAATCGTGATGGTTTTTTTGCAGTAAAGACATTCAACGATATCGTTAACCCACAAGGCACTGACCAGGAAATCAATGTCTACCAGATCGCCGATCAGAAATTTCCTCCTCATGATGAAAAAGGTAATTATGTTCCTGGGCGCGAGGATGGCCACAATGATGCCATGAGGCACGCATTCTACAATGCTATGCTAACCAAAGAATTTGGTGTTGAGTTTGCGGAGTCTTTTGCAACCGCCCATGAAGGGGTGCCAGGAAATCAAGCAGATAGGGAGGCTATGGATCTCTTCAATAATGAACTCGGTCGTCGCATTGCTGTGGAGAACCCAGAAGCCTCCCCACAAGAATTAGCGGGGTTGATCCACAATGCGATTATCAACGGGGAGGCTGTGGTGATTGATAGTAATGGTGAGCTTGTTTACAGTGATCAAGTCGCAGTAGGTCAAACAGGAGAGGCAGATGATGGGCCGATAAATGGTACTCTAACACCGCCGGAATGGGTGGATACAGGATCTAATTGAATATGCATAGAGTAGCAAAAGTAATCAGAATATTGATATTTGGTCTGACAGTAGGTCTGATAGCAGGATGTGACAACAGTATGACATCGAAAGAATTACCATATATATTTTCATCAGAAGTTCTTGACAAATTATCATTGTTTTCCCAAAAAGGGCCTCAAGGTGCGACCTATCGGCTTGAAGACGTAACAACTTTTAACTGGGATGAAGTGCATGTTTTTCACGGTGGTGAATCGGGTAGATTCATTAATCAGCATATTGGCCAAAAAATGTTTGATGATGATGACTATTACGGTGAACGCTGGACATTAATGGTGTTTACAGATCACGATAAAGTTGTTCATGCAGTCTCTTTTGTGCCTCCTTTGTTTTTCAATATTCATAAGAAAGTAACATTTCAACGAAATGAAGCAATCGTCTTAGCTCATAGCAAGAACCCTGGCCCCTATTCGCTCATGTTTAAGGAGTAATATCGTCTGAACCTATAGTATTTAGGTGTATAAGTTTCGAGTTGACCGGAGACTTTACCAGTTAATCAAAAGTTGTCTCTTCCGGTTCGCCGGTATTATCGATAATAATCCGTTTTACCCCGTTCATGCGGGATACAATGTAACCTCCCATCATTATAGCCAGCTGCTCATTGTTCGTTTCTAGTGCAGTCAATAGCTTACCGGCCACCAGTTGGCAGCGCTGAGTTGCGTTGGGATTTCTGGTCCATTTCTGGCCGATTTGCCATCCTTTGTCCATGTCCCTGTCCATTTTTTCAAATGAGTCACCCATGGTTTCAATATAGCCATCGGGAATATCCAGGTCCATTGACCATTCATCGATAATAAGATTTAGTTGCATGATGTAAACTTATAAGTCAGTAAAAAAAGCTATTTGCCTGCAGATTTTTAAGTCTAAGGGCATCTGCTAATCATCGTGTCTCACGAAGGTAAAATCAAGCGTATGGAAGATCAGGAATTACTCGCTATTGTTGAATTGGGTGGCTATCCCAATTTCGTCCCGCTGTACCAACGCTTGAAATATAGGGTAGAGATGGTCAACTCTGTTCGTAAAGCTCAGGCATGGCTGAAGAGACATCGCCCCAAGGTGGTGGTAGCGGAGTTCTATTCTGATCCCCAATTCAGGGATCGTGTGAGTAATCTTGAATCACTGCTGGCGACCTTGCAGCGTTATGATATTGAAGCAAAGATTATTGTGCTCATTGATACAGAGTATCTGCAGCGCCTGGAAAAAGTACAGGCTCGCTATGCAATACATAGTGTGCTTACCTTTCCTGTGGATGATAGTGTTATGCAAGCCGCTATAGAGTCAATATAGGAGTTTTAGATGTTATTGGAAATCGACAGATTGCTTGAGTCGGCTCAACTGCAAAAGATCGATCAAATTCTATCAGAGGCTGAATTTGTCGACGGTAGGCTCACCGCCGGTATGGCGGCAAAGAGAGTAAAAAACAATCAGGAGTTGAAGGGCAGCCAAAAGCAGATGGAGCTGTTGATAAGGATCCTCACCAGCGCAATGGGGCAAAATCAAAGTTTTCGTTCTGCAGTATTACCTTATCGCATGGCCGACCCGATTTTTGCTCGATACCAGTCGGGGATGACCTATGGTGATCACGTTGATGACCCGTTAATGGGGATCAGTGGTCAACGCTTTCGCAGTGATGTCTCAATGACGGTTTTTTTACGCGATCCAGATAGTTATGAAGGTGGTGAGTTGGTTATTCGTACCACTTTTGGTGAGAAACGGGTGAAATTAGCCGCGGGCAGCGCTGTGATTTATCCCTCTTCCAGTCTTCATCATGTTGCTGAGGTTACTCAGGGGGAGCGGTTGGTCGCCTTGGCTTGGATACAAAGTTATGTACGGGATCCGGCCAGGAGAGAACTGCTCTATGAGCTTGACCAGGCAAGAGAGGATCTGCTGCTAAACAGGTCTCAGGAAGCTACCACAGGGCTGGTCGATAAGTCCTACGCAAATTTACTGCGCATGTGGAGTGATGTGTAGAAATATTTCCAGAAACAGGGTGCGGCGAAACCGCACCCTTGTGTAAATTCAGTACAAAGTGCAACTTGGCTTAGTAACCGCCTTTACGCTTGGTTTCTGGCAGGCCGGCAATTTTACTGGCCTGTTTGGCCGGGCCCATGGGGAAATGGATGTAGAGCGCTTTTGCATCAACCTTGCCTTCGTCTGTCCAGACACCTTTAAAGTGCTTGACCATGTTACGTTCGTTGGGCTGATTGCCGCCGTTATTCAAATACTCATCACGCAGAAAATTGATGATTTCCCATGCTTTTTCTGAAAGGGTGACACCTTCCGATTCCGCGATGACCTTGGCGACGTCCTCACTCCAGTCAGTCTGGTTGACCAGATAACCGTTCGCATCGGCTTCAACTGTATTACCATTTACTTCATATGACATTGATCTCTCCTACTAAAACACGAGGCACTCGGCCTCTATAACTATTATTCAGTGTTTATCGGTTCTGGCCTAATGGTCAGGGCGCATGCTTCGACATTGAGTCCGGCAAAGATCACTGAGAAACAGTGAGTGCGCATCCTGTAATCTTAAACAGTCTTGTGTGGTATAAACAAGCCAAAGCCTCGATTGCGTAATGAACCCATACCCTCTTCCTGTAGAGTAATCGCGTCCCCCAGGGGGAGTCCGGCGACCATCAGGCTCTTCGTGAGTATTGCTCCTTCAGGGGTCTGAAAGGCATCCCCTTTACCACAGAGTACCTTTTTGAATCTGAGATTGAGTGCTTTCAGCTGGCTGACAGACTGTTCCATGAAATCGTCCTCAGACTGACCCTCTTCTACGACCAGATGGCGGCAATAGAGTGTGGTTGTCATGCTGAGCAGTCGGGTATGGCTTTCGCCGATTTCCAGTTTTGAGCCATCAATATCCAGAATTTGATCCGAAAGCTTCTCTGCGTCACCGATACGTGCTTTCGGCAGGCGCAGGATAAAGGGGGTGCGTCGGGAGAGGTAGAGCAGGTCACCACTGCCAGAGGGACGCTCCCAGCCATTGCCTGAATCTGCACCATAGATCAGATGCAGACCTGCATTGGATTCATCAGCAAACCAGGGGAGGGCTTGATGAATCGCCTGGGAAAGCGCCCATGCATGATCTATTGGAAGTGTGGGGCACTTAATTTTAAAGATCAGATCCAAGACATTGTCAGGGACAACGAAACGATCTTCATCTACCTCTTCCTGCCAGAACATCTACAGCTCCAATTCAAACATCTGCGGGGATTTTAGCGCGTAACTCATCCTTGTCGTACCACCAGTCATTATCGACAATCACATCCAGCACCGTTGCCAGGCGAGGCAGGAATTTACCGGGATCATCAAGCTCCATGCGTTCAACCCAGAAATCGAATATCTCCTGCTCTTCGACCTGACTGTGGCGCCTGGCTACCTGACCCATAAGCTGATTGGTGAAAAACCTCAGATCTTCCTGCTGTTGGCCTTCGGCACGTAAATCGATTAAATAACAGGCCGTGGCAGCAGCCACAGCCCCTCCGTCAGATTTATCAGGTGTCTCATCTATAAGATGCTGCAGCATGGCGACACTCAGCTCTGGGTCGACGGGAAATGTAACTCCCAACCAGATGCCATGGGCAAGCGCTTTTATTGCGTCATCCTTCTCGGCCTGGTAAATAATGTCGCAGGACTCAACCGCTGTAAGCCAGAGTTCATCCGCTAGCGCTTCGTCGAAAACCTTTTTGGCAATCTGCCAGGCTTCGTCACTACGATCCAGGTCGAGCAGGATATAGCAGCTCTCAATTTCTATCGTCAGGCGTTTTTCCAATGACGCGTCAGCATTGAGTGTTGCGAGTTCTTCACGTTTTTCAGCCAGGCGAAGTTCAAGTAGTTGACTCGATTTGACTGCATCCTCGGCACTATCGTTATCACCGACAAAAGTTTCTGATTCTAAATACTTCACAGATCATTACTCAGTTAAGGTTTGGTGTGGTCAAGTGAAGGCCGCTTCAAGGCGATCCTCCCAATTCTCGGGCGTATCGGCAAAGGGCGGTTTTACGTCGATTCGAAAAAATACCTCCGACTTTGAACGCGCTTTCACGGTATCCAGAAGTTGCTCGAAGCTATCGACTTCTGGATGTTGCATCATCAATTCGCTCAGGTACAGCATCTATTTTGTGTCCGTTTAATTACTTAGTAAAATGGTCAGTTATTACTATTGAACATTAAGCTAGATGTGGGTTCAAGTCCCTTTTTGCAATAACTAGGGATAAAGCTATCCCTGTAGAAAAAGGGGGATATTAAATCACGATCTTATGTTGGTAATAGTTTATAACTTGCTGTGTTTACAATAAATATAGATAGATTGCATATATATGACCTAAACAGATCTGGTTTTATCTATCCCTTTTGGGATAGTCGATTCTATCCCTTTACCCCCCATTGGAAGGATATAGGTCTGCATTAGGAATCCCTAAAATTGCGTCCCAGTAGTAGCAGGCCCTGCCTGTGAGGTTAAGATTGCAGGCCAGTTGGCAAAACTCTACTGCTTGGTTATCAGCCAAGAATAATTAGGATGAGCTAAATGCTGACGACCTGGACAAACGACCATTGGGAGAAACATTGATGGCAAAACAGATGCATGATACCCCCATGCTTGATCAGCTGGAGAGCGGCCCTTGGCCCTCATTTGTCACCGGCCTCAAGCGCCTCGCCAAAGAGAATGACATGATGGTTGACCTGATGGGTCAGCTAGAGACTTCCTACGAAACCCGCAAAGGCTACTGGAAAGGTGGCACCGTGGGCGTTATCGGCTACGGCGGTGGTATCATTCCCCGTTTTACCGAGCTGAAAAATGATGATGGCGAAGCTGTGTTTCCTGCTTGTGCAGAGTTCCACACCCTTCGTGTTATGCCTCCTCCAGGCATGCATTACGATACTAATACCATTCGCAAATTCTGTGATATCTGGGAAAAGTATGGCTCTGGTCTGATTGCATTCCACGGTCAGTCAGGCGATATCATGTTCCAGGGTTGCTCTACCGACAACGTACAACCTGCGTTTGACGAGATCAACGAGATGGGTTTTGATCTTGGTGGTGCTGGTCCAGCTGTACGTACAGGTATGTCCTGTGTGGGCGCTGCTCGCTGTGAAAACTCCTGCTTCGATGAGGGCCGTACCATGCGCATGCTGGTCAACAACGCCCTTGACGATATGCACCGTCCTGCACTGCCTTATAAGTTTAAATATAAGGTATCCGGATGTCCTAACGACTGTATGAACTCTGTTCAGCGCGCTGACCTGGCTACTATTGGTACCTGGCGCGACGATATGAAAGTCGATCAGGACGAAGTTAAGAAATTCGTTGGCGAAAAGGGCCGCAAGTACGTCATCGATAACGTTATCACCCGTTGCCCAACTCAGGCATTGTCTTTGAATGATGATGATACCCTGGCTGTGGACAACCCCTCCTGCGTACGTTGCATGCACTGTATTAATGTAATGACCAAAGCGCTCTCTCCTGGTGACGATAAAGGCGTATCCCTGCTGTGCGGTGGTAAGCGTACTCTGAAGATCGGCGATCTGATGGGCACTGTAATCGTACCTTTCATGAAGCTTGAGTCTGATGATGACTTCGAAGAGCTGGGTGAGCTGGCTACTGAGATTCTCGATTTCTTTGCTGAAAACGCACTCGAACATGAGCGTACAGGTGAGATGATCGAACGAATCGGTCTGGTCAACTTCCTTGAAGGCGTAGGCCTGGAGATCGATCCTAATATGATCGAGCGTCCGCGTATGAATCCTTATGTCCGTATGGACGGTTGGGATGAAGAAGCGGCCAAGTGGGCTGAGCGTAAAGCTGCGCAATAATTCTGTTTACTGCTGACTGACAGCAGGTTGCATGGGGGGCACCGGGTTCGCCCGGATGCCCCTAAAAACGAATCAATTACCCTATTTTTTTGGAGGTAGGTATGTCGGAACCTCGTATGCCGATCGAGAGTGGTGTTCCAGAGATGGAGCCCTACTTGCACCCCGTCCTGAAGAAGAACTATGGCCAGTGGGCTTGGCATGAACGCCTGCGTCCTGGTGTTCTTCATCACGTTGCCAAGAGTGGCGATGGCATCTGGACAGTGCGTGCCGGTACTCAGCGTCAGATGGATCTCTACACGATCCGCAAGCTGATGGATATTGCTGACGAATTTGCTGAAGGATATGTTCGCTTCACTATTCGTTCCAACATCGAATTTATGGTCAGTGATGCCGCTAAAGTAGAGCCTTTGATCGAAAAGCTGAATGCTGAAGGCTTTCCTATCGGTGGTACTGGACCCTCTGTCTCCATGATCTCTCATACCCAGGGTTGGTTGCACTGCGATATCCCAGGTACTGATGCATCTGGTGCTGTAAAGGCGCTGATGGATGATCTCTATGATGAGTTCACTAAAGAAGAGATGCCTAACCGTGTACGTATCACCACCTCCTGCTGCCAGATCAACTGCGGTGGCCAGGGTGATATCGCGATCAATATACAGCATACCAAGCCACCTAAGATCGATCACACTCAGGTTGCAAACGTCTGTGAGCGTCCTTCAGTTGTAGCGCGATGCCCGGTAGCTGCTATCCGTCCTGCCATGGTAAATGGTAAACCTTCTCTTGAAGTGGACGAGAAGAAGTGTATCTGTTGCGGTGCTTGCTTTCCGCCTTGTCCTCCAATGCAGATCAATGATCCTGAGCACTCCAAGTTTGCAATCTGGGTAGGTGGTAAGAACTCCAACGCGCGTTCCAAACCAACTTTCCATAAGCTGGTTGCTGCAGGTGTACCTAATAATCCTCCTCGCTGGCCTGAAGTTTCTGAGGTCGTCAAACAGATCCTTAGTGCTTATAAGGCAGACGCCAAAGATTGGGAGCGTATTGGAGAGTGGGCTGATCGCATTGGCTGGCCTAAGTTCTTCGAAAAGACTGGTCTTCCATTCACCAAGTATCACATTGATAACTGGCGTGGTGGTCGTGAAAACCTCAATGCTTCTGCACATATCCGTTTCTAATAACGGTTGGCATTGAATAAGTAACAGGAAGGTCATTCTGATGAAATTTGCGATTCAGGTAAATGAAGGTCCGTACCAGCATCAAGCAACGGACTCTGCGTACCAGTTTACAAAGGCAGTGTTGGAATCAGGGCACGAAATAATGCGTGTCTTCTTCTATCACGACGGCGTGAACAACGGTACAAATCTCACTACTCCGCCCCAGGACGATCGTAACATCGTCAACCGTTGGAGCGAGTTAGCGAAAAAATACGATCTCGACATGGTGGTCTGTGTCGCAGCAGCCCAACGTCGTGGGATCGTTGATGAAGGCGAAATGCAGCGCAATGGAAAAGATGCGCAGAATATTGCTGACAACTTTCGTATTTCCGGTCTCGGTCAATTGATCGAAGCGGGCGTCCAGTCAGATCGGCTGGTAGTTTTCGGTGACTAACTGTAGAGGTTGAAGATGTCTGAACAGATAAAAAAATTCATGTACATCAACCGCCGTGCACCCTATGGCACTATCTATGCCTGGGAGTCACTGGAAGTTGTGTTGATTGGGGCTGCATTTGATCAGGATGTCCATTTGGCCTTCCTCGATGACGGTGTGTTTCAACTGGTAAAAGGGCAGGATACTTCTGATGTTGAGATGAAGAATTTCTCCCCAACCTATCAGGCTCTGGGTGACTACGACGTAACTAAACTTTACGTTGAGAAAGAGTCACTGGAGGAGCGTGGTTTGACTCTGGATGATTTGATGCCTCTCACCTATGAAGATGAAGACGATGATTGGGCTGAAAAGGACTCAATCAAAGTGGTGAGCCGTGCTGAACTTGCGGACATCATGGATGAACAAGATATCTTGTTCAGCTTCTAAGTAGGAGTAAAGAGTATGAGCACACTACACACAGTCAATAAATCACCTTTTGAGAAGTCTTCCATGGACAGTTGTTTGACGTATGCCAAAGATGGCAGTTCCGTCCTGCTGTATGAAGACGCTATCTATGGTGCTATCAAGGGTTCATCTATAGCTGACAAAGTTTCTGCTAAAAGCGGTGTCAGTTTTTATGTGCTTGGCCCAGACCTTAAGGCGCGCGGCGTCTCAGAAGATAAGGTCATTGATGGTATCGAAATCGTGGACTATCCCAAGTTTGTTGCTCTGGCTGCAGAGAACGACAAAGTGCAAGCTTGGGTCTGATTAGTTTACTGAACAACTCTGTAACGTTATTTGGAGAGAAAATATGGCTATCGAAGCAAATGGTAAGTCCTTCGAGACTGATGAAGAAGGTTACCTGACCAACTTAGGTGAGTGGGAGCCTGCTGTTGCCGAAGTTATGGCAAAAGAAGATGACCTCGAACTGACTAGTGAACACTGGGAAATCATCAACTTCCTGCGTGAGTACTATGAAGAGTATCAGATTGCTCCGGCCGTTCGCGTTCTGACCAAAGCTGTAGGTAAAAAACTGGGTAAGGAAAAGGGTAACTCCAAGTACCTCTACTCTCTGTTTCCTTATGGTCCTGGTAAGCAGGCTTGCCGTTTCGCTGGTCTGCCTAAACCGACTGGCTGTATCTAAGAAACCAAGTGCACGTGGTGGGTGGATATTTTATCCACCCACCAGTGATCTGATCAACTTTTGAGGAACGCAGGAACATGTCATCTGTCTACGCGTTGCTGTTTATCGTAGCGACCATCGTTCTGGTAATTGGTCTGGCGAGAAAAATCGTCCAGTATGCCAAGACACCTGCACCATTAAAGATTCCTACAACGCCGGCACCTGTGACCCAGACCGGAGTTGTTTTTCGACTGTTTCGTGAAGTTGTACTCTTTGAGAGTCTGTTCAAGAGCACAAAGTGGACCTGGGTTTTTTCCTGGTTGTTCCACTTCGGATTGTTCCTCGTTTTACTCAGGCATCTGCGCTACTTTATTGAACCGGTATGGCTTCCTATAGAGCTGATACAGCCGTTTGGGAAGTATGCTGCATTTGCGATGGTTGCTGGATTGGCTGGACTCTTGATTCGTAGAATTTTTGTGGATCGTGTTCGCTACATTTCATCACCTTCTGATTATCTCTGGCTGCTAATACTGATTGTTATTGGTATGAGTGGTGCTACGATGACATTTGTAGTGCACACAGATGTGGTCGCGGTTAAACAGTTTTTTACAGGCTTCTGGACCTTGAGTGGGGGCGACCTCCCGATGGATCCTATCCTATTGATACATCTCTCACTGGTTGCTGTGTTGATGATTTTGCTGCCGTTCAGCAAGTTGTTACACATCCCTGGTATCTTTTTCAGCCCAACACGAAATCAAGTTGATAATCCGCGCGAGCGACGTCACCTGGTTGAATGGGCGAAAAAGTTTGAAGAGTCTTAAGTTGTCGCTTGGCCGATGAGGGTTACAAATGGCTGGTGCTAAGTTTGAAACACCGGAACTGAGTGAATTTATCGAGGTTCCTGAGCTGGTAGAGGATACCATGAAGCATATAACATGCTTTGTGGCCAAGCCTGACCATCAGGAACCCTTGGGATTTCCTGGTGAAAAGCTAGAGAACTGGAAAGAGGTCGCCATCGATAAGATGGGTGACCTGCTGAGTCGCTATCGCTCATTCCAGGTATTCATGGATGCCTGTGTGAAGTGTGGTTCTTGTACCGACAAGTGCCACTATTTTATTGGTACCCAGGATCCGAAGAATATGCCAGTAGGTCGTCAGGATCTGCTGCGTAAAGTCTATCGTCGCTACTTCACCTTTGCTGGAAAGTATTTTCCGAAATTAGTTGGCGCAGCAGATTTAACTGATGAAGTTATTGATGACTGGTACAGCTACTTTCACCAGTGTTCGCAATGTCGACGCTGTTCTGTTTTCTGTCCCTACGGCATAGATACCGCAGAGATATCCATGGCGGCTCGAGAGATACTCGATTCCATTGGTGTGGGTCAGAAATACTGCAACGAAATTATTGCTAAAGTACATAAGATCGGTAATAACCTTGGCTTGCCAGGACCCGCCATCGAAGACACCCTCGAAGGTCTTGAGGAAGATGTCTGGGAAGAGACGGATGTGGCGGTTAAGTACCCACTTGATGTTAAAGGCGCTGATATCCTGCTGGTTACACCATCAGCAGACTTTTTTGCTGAACCTCACGTGGATGGCCTTATTGGCTACGGCAAAGTCTTCCATGAAGCTGGCGTAAGCTGGACTCTGAGTACCAAAGCCTCGGAGGCTGGTAACTTCGGGATGTTCATCGGCAGCTACGAGAATATGCGTCGGGTATCCCTGAGAATACGCGAGGCAGCGCTGGAATTAGGTGTCAAACGCATTGTATTCGGAGAGTGTGGCCATGCTTGGCGCATTGCATACAGTTTTCTGAATACACTGGCTGGACCATTCGATTTTCTTGATCCTGACTATCCAGTACCACAGCACATCTGTGAGTTTACTCTTAACGAGATAGAGCAGGGTACTTTGGAATTCGACAAGTCTGAAAATGACGAAATGTCGATTACCTTTCATGATTCATGCAACGTGGCTCGAGCTTCACGTATGGGCGACAAGCCTGGTGGACAGTTCGAGATTCCCCGTAAGGTTATCAAGGCAGTGGTAAACAACTATCACGACATGGAGTGGGATACCATCCATGAACGCACTTTCTGCTGCGGTGGTGGTGGTGGCCTGTTGACCGATGATCTGATGGAAGTGCGAGTCAAAGGGGCCAAACCTCGTATGACAGCCTTCAAGAATATCATGGAAGAGAAGGGGGTAACTCACTTGGCTGCAATCTGTGCAATCTGTAAAAGCCAGTTCACCAAGGTGTTTCCTTATTACGGGATGGACATGTTTCAGATCGTCAGTGTTCACCAATTGGTAAGTAATGCCATTGTTATGAACAGAAAAACGCCACCTGAGGAAGCCCCAGGCTATGGCGAAGATGATGATGACGAATAGACCACAAATATACAAATACTAGCGCAACATAGATCCCTGCATTGTGTAGGGCACGACCAAGATAAGTTCTATAAGGAGACTGAATATGTCAACTCCTAGTGAAGAGATGAAAAACCAGATTACTTGGCGCCGTTATGAAGATGGCGAAAACGAGTGGGATGATTGGGGTGAGAAGATCTTCCGTGAAGATACCTCCTATAAGTGCCCTACCTATATCAATCGCACACCACCCTGTCAGGGAGGTTGTCCCTCCGGTCATGATATCCGTGGCTGGCTGGCTATTGTGCGTGAGCAGGAGAAGCCTTCTGAAGGTATGGATTGGGAGCAGTACGCTTTCGAACGTGCTGCAGAGGCCAACCCATTCCCATCAATGATGGGTCGGGTATGCCCGGCGCCATGTCAGGATGGCTGTAACCGAAATGAGGTTGAAGATTTTGTCGGCATCAACTCGGTTGAGCAGTACATCGGTGACACTGCAATTGAGAAAGGCTTCAAATTCACCCCTGGTGCTGATACCGGTAAGAAGGTTGCAGTAATCGGTGGTGGTCCTGCAGGTATGGCGGCAGCCTTCCAGCTTCGCAAATTGGGTCACGCTGTTACGGTATTCGAAAAGGATCCCGAACTTGGCGGCATGATGCGTTATGGTATCCCCAACTATCGTATACCTCGCGATAAGCTGCAGGCTGAGATTCAACGAATTCTCGATATGGGTGTTGAAGCCAGAACCGGCGTAAAAATTGGTTCTGACGTGCCTGTTGCTGAGATTGAGAAAGAGCATGATGCGATTCTCTGGGCACTTGGATGTCAGAATGGCCGTGATCTGCCAATAGATGGTTGGGCAGGTACAGCAAACTGCGTTTCCGGTGTTGCTTTCCTGAAGGCTTTCAATGAAGGCCGTATGAAAGTTACTGCCAAGAGTGTGGTCTGTATCGGTGGTGGTGATACCTCTATCGATGTCATCTCAGTCGCCCGTCGTCTCGGTACCAACACTGCGGCAGGCAATCCTGAAGATATCGTTCTGGATGTCACCATGAGTCAGGATGATGCGCTTGCTGAAGGTGCTGAGCCCGCAGCTGCGACCCTGACCTCACTGTTTACCAAAGACAAGATGTTTGCGGCTCAACATGAGATTCATGACGCGCTGCACGAAGGCTGCGAGATTCTGGATGGTGTAATGCCTCTGGAAGTGATTCTTGGTGATGATGGTCGCGCCACTGGACTTAAAGTATGTGACTGCACCATGGACGGCATGACTCCAATCCCCACCGAGGGAACCGAGCGTGTGCTGGAAGCCGACCTGATCGTCTCCGCTATCGGCCAGAGTGCAGATATGGATGGGCTGGAAGATTTGGCCAATGACCGTAACCTGATCGATGCGGACAAGTTCTACCAGGTTCCAGGTAAAGAGGGTCACTTTGTAGCGGGCGATATTATTCGTCCTCATCTGCTGACCACCGCTATCGGTCAGGCTTCAATCGCTTGTGAAAGCATCGATGCCTATCTGACCAAGAAGACTATGGCAAAACGTCCGAAAGTCGATGTACACCACTTCGACCTGTTGGATAAGCTGAAAGAAGCCAATATGTCGCCAGAGTCTTTTGACAAGAAAGAAGACGATATGCGTGGCACCAATTCTGCAAAATTTGCAGTGCACAACTACGAGGATCGTTCACGTCAGGAAGTTGTACCTGCGAATGATCTTTTCCTTGGGCACTTCGCTTTTACGCCTAGACTGTTGCGTTCTGAAGATGTTCCTTCCTCTGAGGAAGTTTTGCATCACTTCAAGGAGCGTATGAGTGGCCTGAATCAGGAACAGGCTCAGGATGAGGCAAAACGATGCATGAGTTGTGGTATGTGCTTCGAGTGTGACAACTGTGTTGTCTTCTGCCCGCAGGATGCTGTATTCCGCGTCAAGCGTAACGAAACTACAACTGGCCGTTATGTCGATACTGATTACAATAAATGTATCGGCTGTCATGTATGTACTGATGTCTGCCCAACTGGTTATATCCAAATGGGGCTAGGTGAATAGGAGCTGAGATGCGTAGTTCTCTCATCAGCAACAGCGCTCTCTTGGTTTTGCTGGCGGTGCTTTTTGCACCTGCCATGCATGCCTTTGCAGAGAGTGGGTTAATAGCCGAAAATTCGAAAGCTGCTTCACTTAAAAGCTGTGTGGCGCCAACGGATTTGATACGCAGAAATCACATGGATTTCCTCAAGCATGGCAGAGACGATACCGTTAGAGATGGTGTACGGGGTCTCGAATACAGTCTATCCGAATGTATAGATTGTCATGCTTCAAAGAATGCACAGGGAGAATCAGTTCCTGTTACCGATGAGGGTGAATTCTGTCAAGTGTGTCATGGTTATGTTGCGGTGTCCCCAGCCTGTTTTCAGTGCCATAGAACTACCCCTGATGATAAAGCCAAGGGTGCAAAACTAGGACATCACACAGGTGAATCAGATCCGCATGCTGGTCTTGATATTAAACTGCCAGCTGGGACTCAGAGAGACTGATTATGAGTAATAAGTGTGACCAGCCGAATTTGGATCGCCGTAAAATGATCGGTGGTGCCATAGCAGCAACTGGTGCGATGACAATCGCGCCTGGTGTGATTCTTCATGCAGCATCCGTCAGTGATGAGAGATCTGCTGGGGCCAAAGCAGAACACCGTTGGGGAATGCTGATCGACAGCAACAAGTGTGCTGACGGTTGCTCTGCCTGTGTCGATGCCTGTAACGATGAGCATGGCCTGGAAGGGCATGACCGACCTGATACAGACGCTGTCTGGATTCGTCCGGTAAAATTGAAAGACAAGCTGACCGGTAATGAAAGCCGTATGGTCATGATGTGCCAGCACTGCGAACATCCACCCTGTGTCGATGTCTGTCCGACCAATGCTTCATTCAAGCGCGTGGATGGTATCGTTCTGGTAGATCGCCATCGTTGTATTGGTTGTCGTTACTGCATGATGGCCTGTCCTTACAAAGCACGATCCTTCGTTCATGAGGCTCTGTCTGACCAATCAGTCAATGCACCTCGAGGCAAAGGATGTGTTGAATCCTGCACACTCTGTGTTCATCGCGTCGATAGTGGTGTGATGCAGACAGCCTGTCAGGAAGCTTGTGATAAAGAGGGCCACGCTGCCATCATTTTCGGTGATTTAAAAGATCCGGACAGTGAGATCAGTAAGAAGCTCAAATCCACTAACTCAGTACAGATCCGGGCCGACCTCGAGTTGAATACCGGCGTGCGCTATCTCAACCTGTGATCTGAGGGGAGCTAGGATTCAAATGAGTAAGATGTATTACCGCGAACTCTACTGCGGCACACCAGTGCGTTTCTGGTCGGGCCTGGCTTTGCTGGGCACTATAATCGCCATTGGCCTTGGCGCTGCCTTCTACATGGAGCATAACGGCCACTGGGTGACCGGCATGTCCAACCAAATAGTTTGGGGACTGCCTCATGTGTTCGCTATCTTCCTGATAGTAGCCGCTTCCGGTGCACTTAATGTAGCTTCGATAGGATCTGTATTTGGTGGGCCGCTGTATAAGCCGCTGGGCCGCTACTCTGCTCTGCTGGCAATCGGATTACTGGCTGGCGGTTTAATGGTTTTGGTACTTGATCTGGGTCGTCCCGATCGTCTGATTGTGGCGATGACTGAGTACAACTTTAAATCGATTTTCGCCTGGAACGTAATTCTATACTCCGGATTTTTTGCGATTGTTGGTGTCTATTTGTGGACCATGATGGATCGCACAGTAAGTAAATATAAACGAACTGTTGGTTTCGCAGCTTTCTTCTGGCGTATCGCACTGACTACTGGTACCGGATCGATTTTCGGTTTTCTGGTTGCTCGCGAGGCCTACGATGCTGCGATTATGGCGCCAATGTTCGTCATCATGTCGTTCAGTTATGGTTTGGCATTCTTTATCATCACTTTGATCGCCGCATATGTCTGGGGTGATCGTGAGCTTGGCGATTTTCGTCTCGCTAAACTGAAAAACCTGTTGGGTGTATTTGTAGGTGCGGTACTCTACTTCACACTGGCCTATAACCTGACCAATCTCTATATTACTCAGCATCATGGTATTGAACGCTTCATCCTTCTGGATGGCGGTGTTTATACCCAGATGTTTTGGATTGGACAGATCTTTATTGGCAGTATCATACCGCTTTTCCTGATCTACTCTCCTGCATTTGAAAAATCTCGCTGGGCGATTGCTGCAGCGTCGATTGCTGTACTGATTGGTGGATTTTTTCAGATCTATGTCATTGTGATCGGTGGGCAGGCCTATCCTATGAATCTCTTTCCTGGCAAAGAAGTTGTGGAGAGTGGTTTCTTCGATGGTCAGGTAATGAGCTATGTGCCTACTCTACCTGAGGCGGCCTTGGGCGTTGCCGGAATCGCGGTTGCCCTGGCAATGGTTGCAGTGGGCGCGCGGGTATTCAAGGTCTTTCCAGAGACCCTGGAAGATTAAGTCATACTGAAAATTCATGGATGTAGGCCTAATTTCACATCCTATTCATGGCCTGTTGCAATCATCATAAGAGGCCAACAAAAAATCCATCATCGAGTGCTTCGGTGGTGGATTTTTTCGTTACAGGGTAGGATATTCCCAGCTTTGAATAAGATGTAGATCAACAGTGCCTGCAATATATATCTCTGCCGCACATAAATCATCGGGTAAGACAACGCTCTCGATAGGGCTTGTTCGCGCCTTGGTTGATCGCGGAATGAGAGTCCAGCCTTTCAAGAAAGGACCAGATTATATTGATCCTCTTTGGTTATCAGCTGCTGCAGGGAAGGCGTGCTATAACCTCGATTTCTACACTCAGAGCAGAGATGAAATCCTCAGCAGTTATGCGCAACAACTTCAGGGTAGTGACCTGGCGCTGATTGAAGGCAATAAAGGTCTATTTGATGGTGTGGATTTAGAGGGTTCAAATAGTAACGCAGCTATGGCGGTTCACCTGGGGACACCCGTGGTGTTGGTGATCAACTGTAAGGGTATGACCCGTGGTATAGCGCCACTCTTGTTGGGGTATCAGGCATTTGATTCAGAAACCCGGATTGCGGGCGTGATATTAAACCAGGTAGGCGGCAGTCGGCATCAGTCAAAACTAATACAGGTGGTAGAGCACTATACGGATATTCCCGTGCTGGGATCTGTTCAGGCAGATAGCGGTTTGCAGATTGTTGAGCGCCATTTGGGGCTGATTCCCAGTAATGAGCAGCAGAGTTCTGAAAAACTGATCAACAGGTTGGCAAAAGCAGTAAACGATCAGGTGGATCTAGACCGCTTTATTGATATTGCAGATCTCTCAGAACAAGCAGAGTCCCCTCCCACACAATCTCCATTGAATTCTGGTCGCAGATATAGTGGTTTGAAAATCGGTCTTGCAAGGGATGAAGCATTTGGATTCTACTATCCCGATGACCTCGACAGATTCAGGGCATTGGGTGTCGAATTGATAGAATTTAATACCTTGAAAGGTTCGGAACTACCTGATGTTGATGGAATATTTCTAGGTGGTGGCTTTCCGGAAACTACCATGGATGCAATCCAAAACAATACCTGCATGCAACAGGCGATTGCCAAATTCATTGAGAATGAAGGTCCAGTCTATGCGGAATGTGGTGGATTGATATATTTGACCAGAAGTCTTACCTGGCAGGGGAAAAAATGTAGAATGGCAGGTGTGATACCGGCTGATACGGTGATGCATGAAAAGCCCCAAGGGAGAGGCTATGTGCGTTTGAGTGAGACAGGAAGAACCCCTTGGCCTAAATTGGGGGATCACCAACAAGAGACAATATATGCCCATGAATTTCACTACTCATCGTTAGTTGGGTTGGAAGCGAACAAGGAAGATTTCGCCTATAAAGTGGAACGGGGCTACGGTATTAATGGCAATAATGATGGTTACGTCTACAAGAATCTACTGGCAAGCTATACCCATAGACGTAGTGTAGGCGGCAACGACTGGGTGGCGCGTTTTGTGGCGCTGGTCGCGAGCAGAAAAAACGCAAGCAGCAAATTAAAGGTGACCGATGTTTAAAATTACACCTCGAGCAGCGGAACAGATATTACAGGCGGCAAAAATGGGCGGTACTGAAGGTATGGCACTTCGTTTTGCGGCACAGCGTAAAGACGATGGCAGTTTCGACTACCTGATGGGCTTCGATGACGCAAGTGAAGAGGATATTCAGTTTGATTCGGAAGGCATCAATATCATTATGTCTCCTGAATACTTCCCACTGTTAGATGAAACAATCATGGACTTTGCCGAACTGAATGATGGTGAGAGTCAGTTTATATTTATGAACCCTAAGGATAGCAATTACTCACCGCCAACAGAGCCTGTGCAATAGAACTAGCGGCCTTCTGTGCCGCAGTTCGAAGCTGCCATAATCTATGGATCTTTCTAGTGAAGATGCCTTACGTCTGAACGTATTGCTTGCCAACAAGCCGCAAGCCATACGCATTGATGAATCCGCATTTACCCTCCATGCGCTCACTGAAAAGGGTGAGACTACCCTCACACTCAATCCAAATTGCAGGGAGGATCTCTATCTTCGAAAGGTAAGAGAGACCCTCTCCGGGCATGCTTTAGGCTCGCCAGGAGGGTATCCGGTCTATCTCAAACGCTGGAGTCGTATGGGACAGACCCGGGATGACAACCTGGAACAGTTACTGCTGCTTGGCGAACCGGAAGCTGTGGTCGCTGTCACCTCTGCCAAAGGATTGACCAATGAGGTGGCAAGAAGAGCCTGGTGGACCTCTCAGGAGCCAGATAATGCCAGACGTATGCTTCAGAATCAGCATGTAATAGAGGGTGATATCGGGCCTGAACTGGCCAGATTTTTGATTGAATATCTACCGTTTGAGACCGAACCTCTGACTATCGTAGAGAGCCTTAGATTGGTGCTTCAACCTGGGCTTATCAGCGAAAAGGAGTGTCATGAATTGTGGAAGCGCTGCGCTAGAAAACCGACATACTACCTTGGATTTCTCGCTACTATTCCGGATCAGCTCCCACAACCACCAGTCGCGAGAGTAATAAGTGATGAAGAGTCTCTCTCATGGCGATCTCTGGCCGAATCAGGCAATCCTTATGCGTTGATGATGCAGCGAGTCAGCACTTCACAAGGGCAGGGATTTATCGCTACAGCGCTAAAGGTAATGGAAAAGCCTGCGAACCAGGATGTAGTCACAATGTTGTTGGATGTATTGCAAGACTACTTCTCCTCGTTACGCCCGCAAGGGGATCCGGATCTAACACTGGAAGAGTTACAGCTTGAGGCGCACTCCCTGCAAGATGAACATTTAACCGCCTGCTGTGCTGTAAACGACAAAAGAGAAGCGGAGTTTCGCACCTTCTTTCTGCTATCCGGCTTGGGATATGGTGCTGTACGTCCGGTATTCTCAAAAACAGATTCAATCGGAAGTCTGATGCGAAAAAAGCTGGCGCCAGTTTTCGATCCCCTCAAAGAGCAATTATTGCAGTTGATGGATTAAACAACTGTTTCTCTATCTTCGTAGAATTGTCTGGTAACTCCCCAAAACAATTTTTCAGTATATCCCTTATCTGGCAATCATGTAGTTATGGGGCCTGGTGATCCGCTTGATCGTTGTCTGATTTCTCGCTCGACCCACAAGCTATTAACCCTGAAGACGACATACTTAGTCGCCGGGTTAATAAGGCCTATTCGATTAGTGTTAACAGGCCTAGGGTAATCACCTACTGATTTGCTGACATTAATCTGTTTTAATTTCAATTGATCTCCAACACTCAAACTAGTTTTCAGATCTATATTATTTACCCAGACGGGTACTGTTTTTCACTAGTATTTGCTAGTCCGCTAAGTGACTAGCGGAATAATTTAAAGGAGTAGATTTTATGAATGGCGTACAAGGAAGTCCGGAAGGTTTAGCCTGTCATCGTGGCGGTTGTATATTGCCTGATTCCGGAAGGGATTTTTTTACATGCGATGGCGCACATATCTCAAGTAAAAACGGCAGAACCGAAATCACTGGCAGCGGTAAAGACGATAATATTAATGCACACATCAACCCCGATGGTTCTGTCGACGTCGATATCAACGGTAAATCTTTTCATTTTACTGCTGAAGAGGCACAAAACCTGGTTATCAACGGAGGGGATGGCAACGACAATATCAGCGTAACAGGTCAACAGTTATGTGGCCCGGAGAAAAACATCACCCTGAATGGTGGTTGTGGTGATGATGTAATACGTGGTGGTTCTGGCGATGAAGCCATTCGCGGCGGAGATGGCAATGACACCTTGATTGGTGGTGGTGGGGATGATTGCCTTGCCGGTGGTAAGGGAGATGATAGTATCTGGGGTGGATCGGGTAATGACAGGATCTATGGACAAGATGGCAATGATACCCTGGTAGGTAACGAAGGCGATGATCTGGTCTTTGGTGGACGTGGCGACGATAATATCTGGGGTAGTGCTGGAAACGATAATCTCAATGGTGGTGCCGGTAACGATAATCTTGTTGGTGGTTGTGGAGATGACTACATCACAGGTAATGCGGGCCGGGACAATATGTGGGGTGGATTTGGTAACGATCTCCTAACTCGAAATCCTGACGATGGTTACGTGGATGCCGGTGGTCAAGCTGGTGATCGTACATATTGTGTCAGCGATGGAGACAACACTACCATCATTGAGAATCCTGATGCAGACCAGGTTTTAAAAGGCAGTAATGACAGCTCAGGTAGCGGCTTTAACCCGTTCGATCCATTGGGATTGTTTAGTGGTGGAGGACCCTCTCTCGGAGCTAATAGTTTTCCGCTAAATATGATTTCACCCAAGTAATTTTTTCATGGACTGGCGCCTTGTGGTTCCAGTCCTTATCACTACCTGATCCGGCGTCTACCCTTATAAGCTGAAACATGCTGTATCAGGGTTTGAAAGGGCAGAGCATCCAAACCTCGAAACTCTATTTTAGCCTGATTGATGAGGCCAAAGACATCTTCAATACATTCAGGTATTGATTCATCAGGAAAGAGTGCTGAGTAGAGTCCGCGTAATCCGCCAACCTGCAGGCGCATCGCCTTGCCATGCGGCAAGACCTCATTATCGTTATTTGATTTCAAGGCAAAGCGTGCCTGATGGCGCAGTTTTTCCAGTAGTTCAATACATTGGGAATTGGCGTCATCTGAACAGCAGTGAACCCCCTCCCGTTCTGCAATGCAGATCTTTTTTGACTGGCTGCAATCGCACTTGCGGGAGAGCAAACTCTTTTCAAAAGCACAGAGGCGCTCATTCATCTCCCGATAGGTGCGACGGAAAGCATCCTGATCCATTGTTAACCTGATTTATTGATGAATCTGTGAATCATACGCCTATTCCGCTTTGTGGGCTTTCCCTGGGCTGGCTGAGGCGCACAGCTGCGTTCCAATCGCTGTGCTTCGATAGTTTTTTCCCGCTTGGTTATACTTTCCGTTGTCTCTTCATAGAAATGACAGGCTTCGGAGGCTGGTCTTCTGCGATTGGCCGGTACACTGACCTTAATATCCCACTCCAGAGAACCCTTGTGGATTCTCAAGTGGCTACCAATCGTTACCTCTTTACCCGGCTTGGTTCTCTGGCCATTGAGATGGACTTTTCCTCCATTGATTGCCTCTGCTGCAATCTGGCGGGTTTTGAAAAAACGCGCGGCCCAGAGCCATTTATCCAACCGCACCTTTTCTATCTGTTCCTGGGTCATTCGTCCTCTATGCCAAGCAGCTGGTTGAGGCGGCCGGAAATCTCCATTGAGGCCAGGTCATCATAGCCACCGACATGGAAATCATCGATGAAGATTTGTGGCACCGTATGTCGATTGCTGCGACGCATCATCTCCTGCATGATCTCTTGATTGTGATCGATGCGAATCTCTTCATAAACCACACCTTTGTTTTCCAACAGGTGTTTGGCGCGAACGCAGTAGGGACAGATAGCGGTAGAGTACATGACGACTTGTGGCATTAATGGGCTCCTTAATACTCTGTAATGCTAACTGATTGTAATGGCGATAAAAAATATAATTTTATAGTGGATTTATATCCTAACAGCAGGAACCTGATACTTCTACCTGTGGATAGTCGATTTGCCTGGATGGTCAAGATAGATATATGCCATGAAATCTATCGGGTTGTCATGGCGTTCGCAACCCGCTATCTCATCTCTATCTGACAGGCCTATGACTGTTTGGCTTTGGATGTGCGATCTATTTGTGGTGATACCCTATGCTCTCCAGTATTGGAACAATACGGTTGGTTTCCCTGAGTGATCATTGCATCTCATCGCAGGTCACATTTAGACTGTCAAAAAGCGATCAAAACATATCCCTGGAGTCGCCAGCGACTCCTGGCTGAGTATAAGGAACCTCGATGCGAACAGATAACGCCAAGACCATCTATCTAAAAGACTATCACCCGCCGGAATACCTGGTTGATCAGGTGGAACTCGAGTTTGATCTTCAGGAGGATAAGACCCTGGTATCAAGTCATCTGCAAATGCGCAGGAATCCTGCTTGTGTTGATCAGAATCCTGATTTGGTGCTCGATGGTGAACAGTTGAAGCTGTTAAAGCTCACTATCGATAACCGGGAGTTGAGTGGTGATGAGTATGAAGTTGATGAGCATACACTTACCATTGCAGGTGTGGGGCAACGTTTTACACTTTCAACACAGGTTGAAATCAAGCCTCGAGAAAATACCGCGTTGGAAGGTCTCTATCAGTCTGGGAAGATGTACTGTACCCAATGCGAGGCGGAAGGTTTCAGACGTATAACCTATTTTCCTGACCGACCTGATGTCATGGCAGGATTTGTCACCACTATAGTCGCTGACAAAGCGGCTTATCCTGTACTGCTCTCCAATGGGAACTGTGTAGAGCAACAGGATCTGGCTGATGGACGCCACATGGTTCGTTGGCAAGACCCTTTTCCCAAACCCTGTTATCTGTTTGCTTTGGTTGCCGGTGATCTTAAGTTTCAACAAGATAGCTATACAACAAGTTCTGGACGTTCAGTTGATCTGCGTATCTATGTCGAACCGGAAAACATCGACAAATGCGATCATGCAATGACTTCACTAAAACATGCCATGGCCTGGGATGAGGCGAACTATGGCAGAGAATACGATCTGGATATCTTCATGATTGTAGCGGTGAATGATTTCAATATGGGAGCAATGGAGAATAAAGGACTTAATATCTTTAATTCAAAATTCGTTCTTGCCCGCCCCGATACAGCAACCGATAGCGACTTCCAGAATATCGAAGGCGTTATCGCCCATGAATATTTTCACAACTGGACAGGTAATCGCATCACCTGTCGGGATTGGTTTCAACTCAGTCTGAAAGAGGGACTTACTGTCTATCGGGATCAGGAGTTTTCAGCCGATATGGGATCCCGCGGGGTGAAACGCATTGATGATGTACGCTTATTGCGCAGCCATCAGTTTGCCGAGGATGCGGGGCCGATGGCGCATCCGGTTCGTCCTGAGAGCTATATAGAAATTAATAATTTCTACACAGTTACTGTATATGAAAAAGGGGCGGAAGTGGTACGTATGCAGGCGAACCTGCTCGGCGCTGAAACTTATCGAAGGGCAACAGATCTCTATTTTGCAAGACATGATGGCGAAGCGGTAACTACAGATGATTTTGTAAAATGTATGGAGGAGGCGAGTGGTCGTCAGCTTGATCAGTTTCGCCTTTGGTACAGTCAGTCAGGCACTCCTGTGGTACGTGTCGCGGCCGATTACGATAAAGCCAAGCGTGTCTATCAGCTGACATTTACCCAACAGACACCTGAGACCCCTGGACAGAAGAGTAAACAGCCCTTCCATATTCCGATTGCCCTGGCGCTATTGGATAGTGAAGGTCAGACTCTCCAACTAAAACAGAGTGTTGATAAGCCGGCGCTACATAAACAGTTGGTTGTAGAGCTCTCCCAAACATCTCAGACTTTCAGCTTTTACGATCTACCTGAACAGCCAGTACCCTCGTTGCTGCGCGGCTTTTCTGCACCAGTAAAACTTGAGTATGACTACAGCGATAAGGAGTTGATGTTCCTGATGGCCAAGGAGTCAGATGATTTCAATCGCTGGGATGCAGCTCAAACCCTTGCCAAGCGTACCCTGCTGAAGCTGGTATCGGCAGCTCAGCAAGGTGATACTTTTAGTCTCGATGATGGATTTGCTGAAGCTTACCGTCTGGCATTGATTGATGAGCATGCAGACAAGGCATTGCTGAGTGAATTGCTCAGCCTGCCGTCGGAGTCGACTATCGGAGATCATATGGATCTGGTCGATGTGGAGGCGATTCACCAGGCTAGAGAGTGGCTGAAGCGTACTTTGGCGCAACAACTGGGGGATGAGCTGTTACTCGTCTACAAGCGCAATCAAACCGATCTTTACGATATCAGATCCAGCTCAATGGGACGCAGGAGGCTGAAAAATCTTGCGCTAAACTACCTGATGTGTCTTGATGATCCGGAAATTGATGCCATTTGCATGGATCAATTTGAATCTGCAGATAACATGACCGATGTGATGGCGGCATTGAATTGTTTGGTTGATCGCGATATACCCGATCGGGAGAAAGCGCTCTCTCTTTTTGAAGCGAAGTGGCGGGAAGACCCGTTGGTTATGGATAAATGGTTCACTGTGCAGGCGGGATCCTCTCTGCCAGGAACCCTATCCCATGTAAAACGTCTAATGGATCATCCTGCCTTCTCGATTCGTAATCCGAACAAGGTGCGTAGCCTGATCGGTGCTTTTTGTAGTATAAACCTCTCTGCATTTCATGCTGCTGATGGATCCGGTTATGACTTTTTGGCTGATCAGGTGATTGCGCTGGATAGCTTGAATCCCCAAATAGCAGCACGTCTTCTACGCATAATGAGCCGTTGGCGCCGCTATGACGAATCACGACAGATACTCATGCGCCAGGCATTTGAACGGGTGCTGGCACAGTCTGATATCTCTCGTGATGTATTTGAGATTGCCAGCAAGAGTGTTGCTGATGAGTAATCAATATTCCTGACCCGTCTAAAGGGAGCCCCGCTAATGTGTCAGCCCCTATTGAAAAGGGCACACCATTCCAGGCGAAGCACCTTTACCTTGGCATGGCAGCGGGATAGCGGATTCACCAAACAGCTTTCTGGAAATAGCTGTTTTTATCGGCATATCTCGATTGAGCATGATCAATACGAAAGATGTTTTTTCGTCTATGATCAAACTGATACCTGATTTGGCAATTGTTTCTCTGTGGTGGGTCGGGTAATCTTTATGGTTTTGTTTTAGAGAAGACAATATGGCGCTGCAATCGGTATCTTATTTACTTCCTGATGACCTCGATCTGGAGAAGTTGAAGCGTATCTTCACCGAATCGAATGGATTGCGGGAAGAGGCGCCCACGAAACTTAAATTGACCTACTACGACAGTTTCGATTGGAGAGTCTGGCAGGCAGGGGCGGAGTTGGTAGAGGAGCATGGCTCTCTACGTCGTCTTTGCTGGCATTATCTGAAAGGAAATAGGGCGCCACTCTGTCAGATTATCGAACAGACACCGGGCTTCGCCAAACAGCTTCCTCCCGGGGGGTTGGCTGATCAGGTTGCTGATGTGCTTGAAATGCGGGTGGTTCAACCTAAAGTCCATGTGATACAGCAGCAGCAGACCCTTGCGCTTCTCGATAGTGAGGAGAAGACTGTCGTCAGGGTAGTATTGGAACAAAATAGTTTCAGATCCATTAACCGCAAGCAGACCGGCCCGTTGGAAGGGCGCCTGGTTTTGAAGCCTCTCAAAGGCTATGAGTCCTATTTTGAGGATCTGCAGCAACGCCTTCAGTCAATGAAGCTGCAAAACTGTGATCATAGCCTCTATCAGGATGCACTGTCGGAGGTTGCTATCAAGCCTGGTGACTATAGCTCCAAATTGAACTACCGGCTGGATCAGGATGCACGGTCGGATGTTGCTGCCAGACAGATCATGCTGGACCTCCTCGATACACTGGAAGCCAACATTGCAGGCACAAAAGCTGATCTCGACAGTGAGTTTCTTCATGATTTACGTGTGGCAACACGCCGCACACGTTCAGCAATGAGCCAGATCAAAGGGGTATTTGATCCTCAAGAGTTAGAGCCCTTCAAAAAGGGGTTTGGTTGGGTCGGTCAAATTACAGGCCCAACGAGAGACCTGGATGTCTACCTACTAAAATATGACCAATATCGAGCCAGTCTTCCACAACCACTCCAGGCAGACCTTGATCCCTTCTACACCTATTTAGTGGCGCATCATAAAGTGGAGCAGGCAAAGTTGGTGAAGAAGCTCAACTCACCCCATTTTCGTAAGTTGATCAAGTCTTGGCGTGAGTGGTTGACAACACCATCGAATAACACTCAAAGCGCTCCTCATGCAGAAAAGCCCACGGCTAAGCTTGCAGATAAAAGAATCAGTAAGCTATATGCTCGGGTGCTGAAGGATGGTCTTGCCATCGATCCAGATAGCCCAGCCGAGTATCTTCACGAATTGCGAAAGGATTGTAAGAAACTGCGCTATCTGATGGAGTTTTTTCAGAGTCTCTATCCGAAGCCTGCTATAAGGGAGTTGATCAGGTCACTTAAGGTGATTCTTGATAATTTAGGAGAGTTTCAGGATTTGGAGGTTCAGGCTCAATCCCTGGAGGTACTTGGCAGTGAGATGCTCAAAGAGGGTGCGCCTGCCAGCGCATTGATGGCGATGGGTGTTCTGGTCGGTAGATTATTTGAAAGGCAGGCCAGGGCAAGAGAGGAGTTTACTAACCTATTCTCCGCTTTTAGCAGCGAGGATAATCAAAAGGCCTTTCGTCAGTTGTTCGGAGGGGCTTGATGCACATTCTTGGCGTTTACAATATTAAAGGTGGGGTTGGAAAGACCGCCACAGCTGTCAATTTAGCCTATTTGGCTGCAATGCAGGGATACCGTACCCTGATCTGGGATCTCGATCCTCAGGCAGCAGCGACCTACTATTTTCGTATAAAACCAAAAGTAAAAGGGAGCAATAAGCGTCTGATAAAAGGTAAGCTGGATCTCGATGAAGTGGTGAAGGCGACAGATTTTGAAAATCTGGATATGCTGCCTGCAGACTTCTCATATCGTAATATGGATCTACGCCTGGAAGAGGCCAAAAATCCAACCAAACAGCTGTTGAAGTTACTGCGACCTCTCTCTCAAGCTTACGATTATGTGTTTTTGGATTGTCCACCCAGTATCTCCCTGGTGTCAGAAAATATCTTTCGGGCTGCGGAGGGACTGCTGCTTCCACTGATTCCTACCACGCTCTCTCTGCGTACCTATCAACAGCTATTGGATTTCCTTGAAGGTCATCGTATTACGGGTTTGGAGTTAATGCCTTTCTTCTCCATGGTGGATCGTCGTAAACGCATGCACCTGGATGTAATGAAGAATCTTCCTGATACACATGGTGAGTTGCTGAAGGCTCAGATTCCCTATGCCAGTGATGTTGAAAAGATGGGCTTGCACCGTATGCCGGTACAGGCCTTCGCTCCAAAGTGCATGGCAGCCAGTTCCTATCAGGCATTATGGATGGAAGTACAGCGACGGCTGGGTTAAATTGCTGCTGTTCTAGGGCCTATTCGATTAGTGTTAACAGGCTCTATAAGCTGGTTGCTTCAATCACCTGTTTAAAGTAGTGAAATTTTTTTTACTTCACCCATATTGACCTCAATTTAAGTCTTTCATGTGTAGTGGGTAATCTTTGCCCTTTTGGCTTTCGATCCACTGCCTTTGATCTCACTATGCAAACCTCCCTGAATTAATCAGGGGTTCCTTGGGAAGTGCCCGTAGAATAGGGGTATGATAGCCATACGCTTCTATATCACCAACCATATTTGAAATGTTGTGTCTGCACTCATAATCGAAAATCTATATAAAACCTATCGCAGTGGTTTCGAAGCATTGAGTGGTATTAATCTCAATGTCGAGGAGGGGGACTTTTTTGCCCTGCTGGGGCCAAACGGTGCCGGTAAATCCACTGCGATCAGTATCATCGCCTCATTGACCAATAAAACTGAAGGTCGAGTGGCGGTATACGGCAATGATCTGGATAAGAACAAAGAGCAAGCCAAATCCTTGATAGGACTCGTACCACAAGAGTTTAATTTTAATATGTGGGAACCGGTGATCGAGATTCTTGTGAATCAGGCTGGCTACTATGGCATACCACGAACAGAGGCATTCGATCGCGCTGAAGAGAAGCTGAGACAACTCGACCTGTGGGAGAAGCGAGATACACAGGCACGCTGGTTGTCGGGGGGTATGAAGCGTCGCCTGATGATTGCCAGAGCATTAGTGCACCAGCCAAGACTTCTGATACTGGATGAACCGACTGCGGGTGTCGATATTGAAATACGTCGTTCCATGTGGCAGTTCATGCGTGAAATCAATCGCCAGGGAACGACAATAATCTTAACCACCCACTATCTTGAAGAGGCTGAAAGCTTATGTCGCAATATAGCAATAATTGATCATGGTAAGATTGTTGAACAGACCAGTATGTCGAGTCTGCTCAGTCAGCTGAATACAGAGCAATTCCTGCTGGATATGAGTAGAGCACTCGATGATGCGCCAGATCTGCCTGGCTATGAACTGCAACTGATCGATGAAAAAACACTAGAGGTTGCCGTTCAGCGGGAACAGAGCATGAATGGCTTGTTTGAGCTTCTTACTCAGCAGGGCATTGATGTCATCAGTATGCGGAATAAACAGAATCGACTCGAACAACTTTTTGTCGATCTTGTTAATCAGTCTAAAAAGCCGGAACAGAACGTATGACCTCCAGCCATATCAAGCGTATCGCATATCAGACCATCGTCACCAAAGAGATTCTCAGGTTTAGCCGTATATGGGTTCAGACCATTCTTCCTCCTGCGATAACTACAACACTCTATTTCATCATCTTTGGAAAACTTATTGGTGAACGTATTGGAATGATGGAGGGGTACAGCTATATCGAATTCATTGTTCCGGGTTTGATATTGATGTCAGTGATCCAGAACTCTTATGCAAATGTAGTATCTTCATTCTTCAGCACTAAATTGCAGCACTATATTGAGGAGTTGTTGATCGCGCCAGTGCCAAGCTGGATTGTGTTGGCAGGATATGTAACCGGGGGGATGGCCAGAGGATTGCTTGTGGGTATAGTTGTTACAGCGGTCTCCCTGCTATTTACTGATCTTCGTATTAACAGTTACGGTTTGACCTTTCTGGTTTTTGTTCTGACTTCAGTGCTTTTCTCACTTGCCGGCTTTATCAATGCAGTCTATGCAAAGAGTTTTGATGATATCTCGATTGTGCCAACTTTTGTTTTGATTCCTCTGACTTATCTCGGAGGGGTATTCTATTCGATAGAGTTGTTGCCAGAGTTTTGGCAACATGCCTCTTTGTTGAATCCGGTATTGTATATGATCAATACTTTTCGCTATGGGATTCTTGGCGTTTCTGACATCGATGTACGCCTGGCACTTGGAATCATTATTTTGTTTATTATGCTGTTGACCTGGTTTAGTTTAAGGCTATTAGCCAGAGGTGTGGGGATCAAGGAGTGATTTACAGTAAGGGAACAATCTTTCCACTCTATGATCCATAAACGACACAATATTTCCTGATTAGTAATATGCGGGTAGTGCCTGGTAGATATCCACTTAAACTCTTCTAAGTGTCACTTTTCTTTTCGAGTGCAGTTGGTGGGGCAGGGCCCCACCCGACACCTTAATCGACAGGTAGGGTGGGGCCCTGCCCCACCAAATCACGCTGAAAATCCACTACACCTTAAATCGACAGGTAGGGTGGGGCCCTGCCCCACCAAATCACGCTGGATATTCACAACACCTTAAATCGACAGGTAGGGTGGGGCCCAGCCCCACCAAATCACGCTGGATATTCACAATAGTTGCCAGATTAATAGAGGTGCCCTTAAACATACTCCTCACAGATTCAATCGATGGTTTATCAACGCTTGATCTTACGTAATGTTTTCTCGGTCCAAAAGGAGTTTCGGCGAATTTTATTATACTCAACCACTTTCTGAGGGATGACCGCCCAGCTCTCCTGTCCTGTTCTTAGATCGAGTCCATACCAGTATTTCCAAAACAGAGCTCTGGGATCACCACCATCCTCCTTATTGACTAGCCCCCAATCCCGATCGATAACCTTTATCAATTCGCCATTCTTGAAGTATAAGGTTCGGTAGTCAGCAAAGCTGCTGGTGTCTACATAGCTGATTCGGTAGTCATACCACCAGGATTTGAATTTTGTAGTGCTTTTGAGTCCATAGACTTCCTTATCAATATGACGGCAACTACGGGTTGGTAATTCACCCACGTATCGATAATGCTTACCTTCAAGCTCTTCAATGGTGCCTAGACAGGTTTGCAGCTTTTTCTTACCAATCAGTTCGTGAGTTTCATCTTCAGGTTTTCTCAATGTAACATCACCGAAGGTAAAGGCACTACCTCCCCAGGCATCATCATGTTGGGGTTGCGAAAAACGTCTGATCTTTCTCAAAGCAGGAAGCCAGACCATATAATCTTTGTTTTTTTTCTCATCGGTATACTCAGTAATGAGCATGCCGGTTCCTCTTAATTTTCCAGAATGAAAAATTGCCAAATCCCTTGATCGAATCGCCTGATCTGGAGAGATTTCATAGTTGTTATTAAGATGGCGCTCCAATGCAGTCGCATGTACCTTTCCATTTGATGAACGATTGATTAAAACGGTCATGGTGCGACCTCTGCGTTCGATGGAAAAGTTTCTGAAAGTAAAGAAATGGTTAGCGAAATAGACCTGTTTTGCGATCTCGTCTGCGCTAGGGGTTTCACCGATAGGGGGAAGTGGGAGGGTTGTGTCTACCGCAGCAAAGATAGCTGTTGATTGAAAACAGATGATCAGTGCTAGAAAGTAGCCCAATTGCATGACATTTTTATTTAGTCTTCTCATATGAACTCGATGCAGGTACATAGGTGGTCAGCCATCTATTTCTGGTTCTGTTTTTTTACTTCACTGGAATATTTAAAGATGTTCTTTTTAATCTCTTCCAGATTCCCTGTTTTCAAGTATTCCTGATGTAGTCGGCTTTTGTAACTCTCTGGTAGTTTGTTGTAGAAGATGAAACTACCTGGAGACTCTTTTTTCAAAAAGGCAGAAAAATCCTCAAGATTTTCATATGAGGGGATGTTGTTATCGGTGCTGTTGCCTTGAACGCTGATCCAGGGGGAGTCGGAGGGCGGGTCGAAGACTCCGCTGGAGAACTCTTCATAGTCCGCTTTGATTGCTTGCAGATAATCATGCTCGCTGGCATTGAGCTGATCGAAAAAACTCAAACAGAGCAATAGCGCTAGAGATTGAAAAAAATAGTGACACTTTGTTGTCTGCCGCACTGGATACCTCCTTGTGTTCCTATGTGCCGGACCGCTTAGGCCTGTGATTACCATACTCATTTTATTTCATTCCACCAAAAAGACTGATCGTCGCTGGCATAATCAGTAGTGCTGGTGATCTGCGTTACTAATCCCTGTAACAGGTTGCTGCCACCAGGCAGTCAATCACCAGCTTCATTGTACGATCCATAGTTTATCTGCATAGCATAGACGAACTATGTGCAATCCATTATAAAAAGGTCATCAGGATTGACCACTTATCTAATCGAAATATACTGAACAGCTTGAATTATTTATATACAGTACAACAACAAAGGATAGTCTAACTCACTATTTTTCCATACGGAATAGAACGAATAGGTGAACAGGTCGATATTTTAGGGTTTTTATGGGCCTTGGGTTTATAAACACCAGGCTTCTCAATTCAGCATTGTTCCCACGGAAGTCCGTGGAAGCGCCATCCGCCCAAACTACTACGGCGGTGATCTTCATCCAAATCACCCTCGAAGCCTTCATCAACATGAAAGACACGGATAAATTCTGCATCCAGCAATGCTTTGCCTGCCTCCAGTGAGCGTTTACCACTGCGACAGATTAGAATTACCGGGGCGCAGCCTTCGTCTATCGTGCAAATGCTGCCACCAAGCAGGAGCTTTCGGATCTCAGTAACGAAGTGTGGATTGACCGTCCAGTCCGGCTCATCAATCCAAGGTACATGAACTGCGCCTGTAGGGTGGCCAACAAACAGGAATTCCATCGTGGAACGTATGTCCACCAGCACTGATCGCGGGTCGTCATGTATCATTTGCCAGGCCTGCTGAGGTGACAGGTTATGTAATTTTGAGTCGCTCATTCTCTCCTCCTATAGGGATCACGGTTACTATTCACATGTTAGATGTTTTATCAATGAACACAATCTTTTGCACTCTTCATGCCAAGATGGACTGCATCATTGGCGCTGCTGTCGCCAGTTTTCTGAGAGGGCACTCTGTTTTTGTGTACAATTCACATTCATGAAAGAGCGGTTACTGTTCAAACTCTGGTATTCCCTGCATCACCTGCCACTATCCTGGCTGCACAGTCTTGGACGTCTACTTGGAAAATTGTATACGCTGGTTCCCAACCGGGAGAGGGAGGTAACTGAGATTAATCTGCGTCTCTGTTTTCCGACTATGGGAGATGAACAGATACGCTCACTACTTGGTCAGGCAATGCAACAACTGGGCTGCACTCTTTTGGAGATGAGTGCAATCTGGTTCAGACCTGCAGATGAGGTGATAGGATTAATTCGTGAGGTCAATGGAGCGTCAAATTTTGAGAGGCAGGAAGGGCAGGGCTTGATTGTACTCTCACCACATATTGGCTGCTGGGAGATTGTAGGATTGGAGCTGCAGCGCCGGGGAAGGGTGACCAACCTCTATCGACCGCCTAGAAAGACAGCTTTTGACAATGTGGTGAAACAGGCCAGAGAGCGGAGTGGGGCAGAGCTTGTGCCAACGGACAATAGCGGGGTAAAGCGTATTCTGCAGACCTTAAAGGCTGGAGGGATCACCGGTATTCTCCCTGATCAGCAACCAAAATCTGATAAGGGCGCTCTATTTGCACCTTTCTTCGATAATCCTGCACTGACTATGCTGCTGGCAAACAGATTGGCAAGAAAAACTGGGGCGAAAGTGGTTTTGGCCTGCGCTGAGCGTCTTGAAAAAGGGGGGGGTTACAAAATTCATTATCTACCTGCTCCAGAAGGGATTGCTGATGAAGATACCTATCGTGCTGCCGTGGCTATGAATCAGGGTGTTGAAATGCTGATTAGGATGTTTCCGAGTCAATATCAGTGGTCCTACAAGCGATTTTCAAAGCAGCCTGAAGGCAAATCCTCTCCCTATAAGAAAAAGTAACTTAGATCTTCTCCATTGATAGGAATTAAAGAGCTATCCTGGTTAGCCGTTAAACTGGTAAGGCGTTGTGCTTAATTGCCTGTAGTGTCGGGATCATATGATTAGCCTGACGGTGGGGTGTTGCACTGGAAGTGATAGTTTCTATCTACTTCTATAGCATTTTCATCCCATCTCGACAGGTTATTTAACGGGGTTGCTTCAGAATGATGAAAGGAATTGCCAATATTGTTCTTATTGCTGTAGTAGCTGTTTTAGTCTCTATCGGGCCGGCAGTGGCAGCAACATCTGCAGAAAAAGCTGATGTGCGTATTCTGATTGATGTTTCGGGCAGCATGAAGAAAAATGACCCAAAAAATCTACGGCGTCCTGCACTACGGCTGCTGGTGGGTCTGCTGTCATCTGAAACCCGTGCCGGGGTTTGGACCTTTGGTCAATATGTCAACATGCAGATTCCTCTGGGTCAGGTAGATAAGGCATGGAAGAGTAAGGCCAGGAAAAGCTCGAAATCGATCGGATCTCCCGGTCAGCGCACCAATATTGAAGATGCATTGAAAAGGTCGACAGAGGACTGGAGTGGCCCCCCTGGGCCCTATCGGCGTAGTGTGATCCTGCTGACTGACGGCATGGTGGATATTTCCAGGGATAAGACGAAAAATAGCGCTTCAAAGCAACGTATTCTTAAAAAGATCCTGCCCCGACTGAAACAGCATCAGGTCACAGTACATACTATCGCGCTGTCTAAAAACGCTGATCACGAATTGATGAGAGAACTGGCTGATCAAACCGGAGGATGGTATGAGCAGACAGAAACAGCAGATGAGTTACAGAAGGTATTCCTAAGAATATTCGAGAAGGTGGGTAAGCCCGATTCAGTACCTTTGAAAGACAACAAGTTCACTATAGATCCCAGTATCACGGAGGCCACACTACTGGTTTTCCATAAACCCGGAGCTCAACCGACAGAAGTCATACCCCCTGAAGGTCAGCCATTTAAAGCTGACAGTGCCCCGAAAAACGTCAGTTGGCATCGTGATGAGGGTTACGACATGCTGACTATCGCTGATCCAAAAGCGGGTGAGTGGCGTATTCGGGCAGAAGTGGATCCGGATAACAGAGTAATGGTTGTCACTGACCTCAAGATGCTTTCCACTGAACTACCCAACCGTTTGATTCATGGTGTTTCTCTCCCCTATCAGGTGAGCTTTACCGATCATGGTAAAAAGATAACAAAGCAGGAATTCCTGCATATGGTGAATGTTTCTTCGAGCAAAAAAGATATCATGGGTAGATCTGAAGCAAGGCCTTTCACAGATGATGGGCGTGACTCGGATGAAAAAGCGGACGATGGTATTTTCACTATGACCTTTGGTGGCGAAGCGCTGCAGAGTGGAATGGGTGAGCTGATCATTAATGCCAGAGGAGCGACATTTATACGCGAAAGGCGAATAACCTACCAAGTCGTACCGCCAGTCGAATTGAACCTGAAACCTCGAGACAATGGACAACTGCTGGATCTGCAGTTGATCCCTGACGATAAATTGATTGATCCCGGTACTCTAAAGCTTGAAGCCTGGCTGGAGGATGAAACTGGAACTGAGACTCCCTTGAACCTGCAACGGTCTGGATCGGGTGCATCCTTCACAGGGGTGATAGATCTAATGAGTTTTTCAGGGCCACGAAAGGTCACTCTGAAAGCAGCAGCCAGAAGTGTTGAGGGTGCGATCGTTGATTATATTGACAGTCCAGTTGAGGTCGAAGGGGTTAAACCTTTTGTAGCGGAACCAGAACCGGCACCAGCACCGATACCTCCTCCAGAACCGGAACCTCAGCCCGCAGCTGAAGCGGAACCCGCAGTGGAAGCTGAACCAGAAGAGACTCAGACTGAGGAAGAGGATGAGGGCGTGGATTGGGTAGGTGCAGCAATATGGTTCGGGGTAATAAATCTGGTGTTGATTGCTTTGGCAGGTGGAATTTTTTGGTGGATGCGTCGATCGAATCAAGGTAATAAAATCAGTCTTGTCGATGAGCCGTCAGGTACAGATGCCACTGATGCTGAGCCGGAGAAAGAGTCATGATCGAAATCAGTTCTTTAACAGCGCTGATTATTGCAGAGATCCTGGTTGGGCTAGTTATCATCAGTGGATTGTTAGTGCTATTTACACTGTTACGTAAAGGACGCATACGCAAGGCTGCGAACCACTTGGCAGAGAGAGTACAGGCAGATAAGTCTAAGCGAACTGAGCGCCTAAAAACTCTGTTGGCTGATGGCTATCATTTGCAAAGTCCCCAACTGGATCAAACTCTGCATGGCATTGTGCAGACTGAAATGATCCTATATCAGAATATGCTGAATGGTTTTCTGAAAGATGATCAAGTCTCACTACAGCAGATAGATGTGGATGTGGAAAATCTGGTGCTGGGCTATCAGTCTCTCGGAGGGCTTGTAAGCGAAAGTGGAAGCCCCGTGGAGGGGGGTGGTGACGAACTTGATCATCTGAAGGCTGAAAATGAACGACTTTCTGAAGAATTAAAAGTCACCATGGATACTATGGGTAGGATGCTGAATGAGTATTCCACCATGTTTTCCGATGGCGCAGAAGAGTTTAAGAATGTGGCAAGTCAGACACAGGAAAATCAGGTTCCTGAGTCGATAGAAATAGAAGCAGATGCAGAAGTAGAGGCAACAGCAGAGGTTGAGCCAGAGATACCACCACCCATAGAAGATGATAGTGTCGATGATGATATGTTCATCCCTGATATGACAGATCAGGAATTAACTGAGTCATCTCTATCAGACGAGGAAGATTCATCTGCGGATGAAGTGGATGAACTCATTGCATCAGTCGGAGATACTTCAGCTGCTGTTGATGAAGAGGTATCAGAGATTATCGATGAAGTGATGGAAATTGCTGATGACATGATTCATGAAAGTGAATTAGCAGAAGAAGCAAAGGAACCTGAATCTGAATCGGCACCTTCTGCTGAATCAGCTGCGGAGTCAGAGCAAGTTGGTGAATCGATGATGGATGACCTGAGCAACATTGATATCGATATTCCTGATGTGGCCGATGTTGATGTTGAACAATCATCAGACTTTGAGCCTGGCTCGTTGGAAGAGGAGTGGGCAAAGCTTTTGGAGGAAGAGTCATCTCCTGATGAGGAGAAGAAGGACGCTTGATCGTTATACAGGAGCCTCAGGTCGAGTCCTTCCGGAATCACTGCGGCGCTTGATTAGCCACATCTAAAAATCAAACGAAGTGGTTTTTTATGCCATTTCAGCACGCTTTGGTGGGGCAGGGCCCCACCCTACCTGTCCGGGTAAGATGTAGGGTGGGGCCATGCCCCACCAAGTGGACCCTAAAAGAATATTAACGCTATATAAACCAGCGATACGATGTGTTGTAAAGGCAATTAGCTATAGCGAGTATGGGGTGAAAAACAGTGAGGGTGCTGAGGATAACCAGAAAGGAGGTACACTAGCTGCCAATGTTTGGCTTCGTGTTAAGCATGCGATTCATATAGTTGATCGCGCCTTTGTTGATGGTCGGTATTGGGATAAGCGTTTTAACCTCGTTATAAAAAAAGGGCGCATGTGCGCCCTTTTTTACTCTTACTGGATCAGTGTCAGCATTAAGCCTGACTGCAGTTGATCATTATTTGATCTTGCTTGACATGCTGTCACTCTTACCAGTGTTGTCAGTCCAGGATAGTTCGATTTCATCACCTTTAGCGGCGCCGCTGAATTTAAAGGAGATGTAGGGGTTCTTAGAGATGCCGCCACTCCATTCAGCTGTCATGACGGTATTGCCTTTGTGCTTGCACACTACTGCTTCAATGAAGTGAGCGGGGATTGCTTTTCCGGTCTTTTTATCTTTACGGCCACCAGTCTCCATTGGATGGGTCATCAGGGCCTTGACGGTGGTTACACCACCTTTCTCTTTGGCGCGGATCTTTATCGATTTAGCCATGCTCTATTCCTCGTGTTCGTTATATGCTTGACGGGATTTGTTGGGCTTATCCGCCGCAACCACCGATGGTGACTTTGACTTCTTTCTTGGCGCTGTGGAGCTTACCGCCCGCTTTGACAACACCAATAACATCACCGGTTTTACCCATCTTGATACGGGTAGAGACGAAACCTGATGCTCCTGTGCCCATCACGAAATTAGCGACCAGAGGTACTGGGTTGTTGGAAGCAATGATCGCGATAGACTCGACACCTTCAATGCTTGCATCTACAGTGATCGGTACTACAGCACCGTTCTCTGCGATATCCGGTGCCTTTACCTTGATGTCAGCAGACTCAGACATCTCGGAACTGCCCAGCAGTGCATCCAAAGCGGCTGGTAGCTCCTTTGATTCGAAAGCGGCCTTGTTCCAAGCTGCAAGCACCTGCTGAGGAGCCAAAAGGCCGGTAGCGGCAGCAACGCCTACCGTACCTGCTGCGAGTGATCTTTTAAGGAAGATCCTGCGTTTCATTTCATTGCTCATTCATTCTCTCCAAGACTGAGAAAGGTTAGTGATTGATGTTTTTTTTTATGAAACTGAAGTGGTTGGTCAATTTCATGGTTTTGGTCTTTTGTGACAAATTTGGGTCTGGGTAGCTCCCCGACCATGTTTAATCACAAATCCCAGGGTTATGTGCATAAAAGCCGATGTATTTAATTTTTTCCACCAAAGGTTTTATTGTCATTGCAGAAATTAGAGTCGGTTTGTCGCTTGGGCCATACCATTTGGCATGGGATTCCTGCCGATCATTAATGCTTGTCAGTGGCATTAGAACAACTTTTATCATAAAAAGTTGCGATAGCTATGCACCAAATCCTCCATTGTAAATTAGATACTGAGGATGATTTATGCCGGCTTTTTATTATTTAAACATTTTTGCCGACACACAATACCTTTACAGGTAGATCGTAAGAATACCGAAACAGTGGGCGATATCAAGTAAAAAAATTTGAAATATTAGTGCTTTGTGATGTTAGGAGTATGGCGAAGTTGGGTTTGCTCCGTGCTGGGTTGGGGTTTACCTGAATTCAGGTTGCTTGGTGTACTAGGTAAGGGACCGGGCTCTACTCCTTAGATCACCTGCAGCGTGGGGTGGCTGTGTAAAAAATCAAACAGTGAGCAGTATTTAAGCAGCTTCTTAAGTGATCTGGGGCTGGTGGATTGTAGATGAGTAGAGCTCACCTCAGGGATGCTTTATCCGCCTTGAGGGGAACAGCAACAGTCTGGCTGGTATGCAAGCCTGAATCGGTGGGCTTTGGTGGCAAGAGGTTGATCAGTGACGCCAGCGCTATCCTCAGATCAACGGTGATCTTTTTTCTGTTGCTCTTTTACCAGGTTACGTAGTCTCTTCATACGGGATTCAATCTTGGATGTCTCATAGAAATCCGGTGGATCCACCTCTTTTAAGGCTATTTCCAGCTGCTGGATTGCTGGCTGGAACTCACCTGAGGCCACATAGGCCTCAGCCAGCATACGATGAGACTCGGCCTTGCGCCCATCCAACTGTTCAATTTTACTCAGTAAGCGATAGAGTCTGGGATCAGACTCACGCATTGATAGTATTTGCTGAGTCACCTGTCGTGCCTTGGCAAGATCACCATTTTCAGTCAGCGCTTCAATGTAGGTAATTGAAATAGGATAGTTTTCTGGCATCAGACTGTAATAAGTATCTAGAATCTTCAAGGCCTTCTTGGGCTTTTTCAGCTCCTTTGCAAATTTGGCTGAAGCTAATACATATTCAGCTTGCTCAGGCCTTTTCTGTAGCATTTTTTCGATTATCTGCTCAGCTTTTTCGTGCTTATGGTTGGCCGATAGGGCCAGTGCGTAACCATATTGATGAGCCTCCTGGTTCAAGTGTCGTCCTTCGTGCAAGCCGGTGGCAAAGTGTTTTACTGCCTCAGCAGGCTCTTTGAAAGATCTGACTCGCAGAGTCTCTCTGGTCAAGAAGTAATTCAGTTCACCAGGGTACTGTTTGTAAGGATAGGTTTCTGCTCGTCCCAGGGCATCAGCGATACGATTGGTGGTGACCGGATGGGTGCGGAGGATTTCAGGTATTCCCGATTCATAGAGTCGACTGGCATGGGTCAGTCGTTCAAAAAACACCGGCATTGCTCTGGGGTCATAGTTTGATTTGGCGAGAATCTTGATGCCTACTGTGTCGGCCTCTTCTTCGTTGCTTCTGGTGAAGTTTATCTGCTCCTGTATGGCGCTAGCCTGAACGCCAGTCGCCATGGCAATACCAGCATCTGGAGAGCCGGCAGCGCCAACCAGTATGGCAGCCAGCAGCAGAGCAGCGGTTTTTCCGCTCATTTGATTCGCTGCATCAAATGCCCGTAGCAGGTGCTTTTGAGTGACATGGGCAATTTCATGGGCAATGACAGATGCCAGTTCGCTTTCACTCTGTGTGGCTAGAATAAGGCCGCTATAGACACCTATATGGCCACCAGGTCCAGCAAATGCGTTGATTTCTGGCTGTTCAATGACAAAAAAGTCGAAATCCTGACCAATAGCTTCGCTCTCTTTGAGCAGCTTTTGTCCCAGTGACTGGATATATTCAGATACCAGCGGGTCATCCATAACCGGAGTCGACTTTCTCACACTCAACATGAACTCTCTGCCGAGTCTTATCTCATCTGCCGGGGTCAGGTATTGATCTGATGGAGAACCCAGTTCGGGCAATTTTATTGCTTCTTCATCGCTGAAGGCGTTGGCTGTAGGCATAAGCATACCTATAACCAGCAAGAGAATGACTATTGGGATATTTGTCCGTGTATTGATCATGCCTTTAACAGATCCCAAAGAGTGAAGAATAGTTCCGGCCCATGACTTAGTCGCCGGGTTAATAGTAACCTGGAGATAAGTATCATGATACTTACATCCTTAAGTCATGCAGTCTCAATTAAGGCTGCAGATGTTGTGTGCCATCCATACTAGCGCTTAATCAGATCCGGCGATAGTAAGCAAAAGTTTAAACAAACATTTCCTCCGATTAATTGGTTAATCAGTATCTCCAAGATGAATTGTTAGGTTTTACCGAAAACTCAATAATTGGTTGATAATTAGGAGGTTGGCCTTTCCTGCTATTTGCTTTAATCTACCGCCTCACGACCAACCGGCCGGGTGGGGGAGGTGTAGATTCACTCTCTTGTCCGGTTAATAAACTGGATGCTATTTAATGGAGTTCCATGATGAAGAAGAGCGTAGTTTTGTTTCTGACTTCCGTAGTGATGAGTGGGGGATTGCAGGCTGATGAGGCCATGAAGGCCAACATCAATGAAGGCAAAGGTGTGATAAAGGCCTATTTTGGTGACCTCAAAGGAGAGCTGGTAAAGGGTATGAAAGAGAAGGGGCCTGTGCCTACGATCTCAACCTGTAATACTGTTGCTCCGCAATTATCTGAGGCACATTCTCAAATGAGTGGTTGGCGTGTGGGTAGAACCAGTCTTAAAACACGTAATCCCGACAATCGCGCAGATGCATGGGAAACTGCTGTACTGAAAGAATTTGAAGCGCGTAAAGCTGCTGGGGAGGACCCCATGAAACTACTTAAAGCTGAAGTGGTTGAGGAGCAGGGTCGTAAGGTATTTCGTATGATGAAAGCCATTCCCACTGCTGAGGTTTGTACTAAATGTCATGGTGCTGAACTTGCAGAGCCAGTCAGTGCAAAACTGAAGGAACTCTATCCAGCTGATGAAGCTGTTGGTTACAAGCCCGGTGACCTTCGTGGTGCTTTCACCTTGAAGAAGTCACTCTAATCAGACTTTCAGGGCGCACACTATCTGCGCCCTGACTACAGGTTTTTTTACCAGCTATTTGTGGCTGACAATTTTTAAACCTACCTGATTGCCCTGCAAAGTCAGCTACGGTGATAGTTAAGGATCTGCGGAAGGTTGCAGGTGGTTTTTATGAATTTCCAGCGCGATTTGGTGGGGCATGGCCCCACCCTACCTGTCGATATAAAGGGTGGGGCGAAGCCCCACCAACTGCACTACCCACATCTTTAGTTCAGCTGGATTCGCTGTCCCCAAGGTGTCTTCTCTTTACCTTTTACCAGCCAGATTACCGGATAGTTTGGTTCAAGTGCCGGAAAGGCGCCCTCTGCATCGGTGAAGTAGACCAGTAGATCTGGGCTCAATGTCTGCTTTTCCACCCACTCGAATACGGGCTTGAAACTGGTTCCGCCACCACCTGTTATCTTCTCTGGAAGTTGGAATTCATCCCAGGATTCATAGATCCATGGGGCTTCCTCTGCAATCGTCGAATCGCATGCGAGCAATGTAACTCTGGCGCGCATCTGTCCTTTCAAGGCGTTGATCTCAGCAAGAAACTCCCCCATCTCTTCGTCATCTATCGATCCACTGGTATCAAGAGCGACCACCAGTTCAAGCTGATTACTGCGCAGACTCGGCAGGATAAACTCACCCTCCCGGCGTGAAGGTCTCATATAGCTGAAGTCATCCCTGGCCAATGCGGTCATATAGCGGGCCAGTAGTAATCTCCAGGGCAGTTGGGGTTGCAGCAGGTGGTCTACCATTCGGGCCATGGCGCCATCCAGCTTGCCGACTTGCATCGCCTGCTGGGCTGCACCTGCCATACGTTGCTGCCACTGGATACTCAGGGTTTCTGCTTCATCCGGTGTCAGTGGTGGTGGCTGTGAAGAGCTATTGCCTGATCCGCTTTCCGGATTGTTGTGCTCGTCTCCCTCCTGGTCTGTATCACTCTGCTGGTTGTTTTTGGCCATATCCTTTTCTGTGGTGCCACTGCCAGATCCCTTGGTGTTGTCCTGATCGTAGATATGATTGTCCAGGGGTTCATCATCGTTCTTTTCATCCAGGCAGGGATATATCTCCTCAGCAGTCATGCCAGTGAATTGAGGCATCATCAATGAGCCAGGCGGGGGTTTCAGGCCATCACCAGTTAGTAGCGGGTTGATTGCGTAGTCGCAGGCCATATCCCAGTGTAGTTTGGTGCGATGCTGACGTCTGGCGAAGTGGGAGAGGGCACAGTGAAGCGCCTCGTGAGCAAGCATGAATTGGGTTTCATCCAGACTCAATTGGTCGATGTAGTGTGGATTGTAGTAGAAGGTCTTTGCATCAGTAGCAGTAGTTGGACACCAGTCAGGATTGGCCTCCTGCATCGGCAGTCGCATCACCAATGCTCCCAGAAAGGGCTTGTCGAGAATCAGTTTGGTGCGAGCTGCAGCCAGTTTGGTCTCTATCTCTTCTTGATCCATCAGTTTAGCGATCCCTGAAGCTGGGGAGTTCTGAGGAAGTTGTTCATCTTTGTGTTTAAATCTTATTCATACAACATGACATCTGAGACTGCCTGGGCCCAATCATTAAACTGGGGAACATTAAAGAGTGCCTCACCGACAGCCCGGTGCATGTCAGATACCAACATCACCCCCATCTCACGTTGAGGAAAACGACCGGCATACTCAAGAATCCGTCCATGTACCTCTTGGCCATTGCCTGCTTCATGGGCTCGGATAGCTCGTCCAACCAGTGCGGAAGCGACTGCATATTGCAAATCGATTTCAGCGGGTGTCGGCACCTCCTCGCCACGCAGTATTGCATCCAGATCAGGCATCTTATCCAGGCTGTTGACGAACGCATGCAGTTCGATACCCGCTGCTGGTCCAACACAGGCTTGCAGCGCCCCTTGGAGCAGTTGCGGGTGAGTGGTGAACTTCTGCAGTGCCCGGTGGGCAAACTCCCAGGATCGGGGTGAAGGGAATGCGACCGGATTGTGAGCAGGGTCGAAGTCGAATAGCAGTTCTGGCCGAAAGCGGAGAAACGCAATAATCCGTTCATCAATATGGTTGCGATAGGCCCAGGCAACCCAGTCATCTAGATTTGTCTCTACCTCAAAATGGGAAAATCGGTTGGCCAGTGGCGCCGGCATGCTGTAGGTGACACCCCGGTCCCCTTGCCGATTGCCGGCTGCGAAGATAGCCCAGCCGTCAGGTACCTGATATTCACCCAATCGACGGTCGAGAATCAGCTGATAAGCCGCAGCAGAGACGGTTGGGGGGGCAGATGTGATTTCGTCCAGGAAGAGGATACCTTGGGTCCCATGACGAGTTTCGGCAGGCAATATCGAGGGGATCGCCCATTCAACCCTGTCATTACTACGAAAAGGGATGCCTCTTAAGTCACTTGGCTCCATTTGTGATAGGCGGATGTCGATTACCGGTGCCTGATGACTCTCGGCTACTTCACGTACCATGTCGGACTTGCCGACTCCAGGGGGGCCCCAGAGCATGACCGGGGTATGGTGACCTGCGCGAGTGCTGATGAACTCTTGCTCAAGAATGGTAAGCAGTTGGGCTGGGCGCATGATGTATTCCTAATCAAAGAGATTTCTGATCGCACGGGAGAGCTGTTTGTAGACTTCGGGCCCATCCACATCCATCACCTGATCGATCACCCAGCGATTGTCATGTTCGTCGTCTCCCATTACTTGTTGGATCTGGAAACCAAGATGGCGAAAAAATGGATAACTGGGCCCCTCCTCGCTGAAGTTGAACTCTGCATATTCTGTAGAGCGTTCGTTGAACAGGGAGATAAAATGGTTGGCGTGGTCATCGTTGCCAAGCAGGTCTGCTGCATTATCACGATAGTGATCGGCCAGTTTCATTACCAGTGCGGTAATTATGGCGACCCGGTTATCATCATCCATTCGGTGTATCAATCGATCAGCAATCTGGACTTCATAAGTCAGATATTCAGCAATCACAGCAATCCGTTCTTGATCATTGTGATATACAAAGTTTTTGCCATGAAGTGTTATCGCTTTATCTAATGCGATACGCCATGCAATAAATGCGATGGCACCACCAATTTCGTCGGGGGAACGAACGCTATCCTCGTCGTGCCACTGACTCTTGATTCTTATTGCCAATGTCAGTTTCTCCTATATATCTATAGTACCCAGCCTTTTCAGGTTGGGGGCAGTCAAGTTGCGAGTCTTAGGGAGGCGCTATCTGGTGTTGATGAAACTTGTACTGCTTAATTAGCTGAATCCCAGGATTCAGGGAGTAATAACCAAGTATTTTACTCAGGTTAAGTGGAATTTCAATGCCCGGATCATAATCAGCCATGCTGACAGGCAACTTTTTTGCATCATGAGATCCAAGCCTGGCTTGGAAAGGGCGCGCCATTCCCGGCACCCCGCGCCTAGCAGCTAACGGCTTAGCGTCTCGCTGATTGGTACAGTTTGTACGTTACACCACACTAGTAATTATGTGAACTTTTATCCGGATTCCGAAGTAGAACATAGGCTGCACCTGTCCCGCCATCCCGTCGTGTGGCTGAGGTGAATGCGAGTACATCTTCTCTTTGGCGCAGCCAGACATTGAGTTTGTGCTTAAGTACAGGTTGACGTCCTTCCGATCCATAACCCTTTCCATGAATGATTCTCACACAGCGGATACGCATCTGCTGACATTTTTTCAGGAAATCGTTCAGGTCTGCTCTGGCATAGCGCACGGTCAGACCATGCAGATCCAGTTCGGCACCAATCTCCAGATAGCCCCTACGCAGATCATGCATGAGACGGTTTTGTACCCCTGGTCTGGAGAAATAGAGTTCATCGCCAGTCTCAATCTCCTGGTCTGAGTATTGATCCTGGAGTAATTCGTCCTCATCACCCACTGGCAGATTCAACGGCCTGGGTGGCAATCGACGCCGATAGGGGGCTATACGGGATTCTTTCAGTGGTGTGGCATCACCTAACTCTTCAACAAAGAGGGCTTTGTCATCCGGTTTGTCACTCTGCTTGCTCATTTTGCCGTTGCTCAATTTTTCCTCAAGTGTAGTCTCGCATAGTGATTGCTGGTCTCACTGATCTGGATACGACACAACACAGGAGCATGTTAGGAGCAGTTGAGAGGAATCTCAATCCTCGTGTTTGAGAGAGGTCGATTTGGAGGGTGAGCCTGACGGCTATTTCCAGTATATTGTGCCCCCTATGAATATCCTTCTGAGTAACGACGATGGCTACCAGGCACCTGGGTTGGTGATGCTGGCCAAACAGCTATCCACAGTTGGGGAGATTGTGGTGGTTGCGCCTGATCAGGACCGCAGCGGCGCAAGTAACTCTCTGACCTTGGTCAATCCGCTTCGTGTACAGACCATGGAGAATGGTTTTATCCGTGTCGACGGGACACCTACCGATTGCGTCCATTTGGCCATTACCGGCTTGCTTGAGCAGGAGCCGGATCTGGTTGTATCGGGCATAAATGCAGGGCCCAACATGGGGGATGATGTGCTCTACTCAGGTACTGTTGCTGCGGCGACTGAAGGACGATTCCTGGGATTGCCGGCGATAGCCATTTCAATGAATTCACACAATCCCAGCTATTTTGAAACCGGCGCACGGGTAGCTGAAACCCTGGTCAGAAAACTGCTTAGTGAGCCACTGAATGAGAATGTGATTTTGAATGTGAATGTACCCGATATTCCCCACTCAGAGATTCGGGGTATCGTCTCTACCAGGCTTGGACATCGGCACAAAGCAGAGCCGGTGATAAAGAGTCAGGATCCCAGGGGTCGAACAATCTATTGGGTCGGGCCAGCAGGTGCAGAGCAGGATGCAGGGCCTGGAACCGACTTTCATGCAGTGCGTCAGGATTATGTTTCAGTGACACCATTACAGGTGGATCTCACCCGGCATAGTGTGCTGGAAAAGGTTGATGAGTGGCTCAATCAATGAATATTCGTCGAGAGCACCAGGGAATCGGCATGACTTCCCAACGGACTCGGGAGCGGCTTGTGCAAAGATTGCGCAGTAAGGGGATTCGTAATACGGCTGTATTGGAGGCAGTGCGCAATATGCCGCGACATCTTTTCGTGGATGAAGCGCTGGCCAGTCGGGCATATGAAGAGACGGCGCTCCCCATCGGCCATGGTCAGACTATTTCGCAACCCTATACCGTTGCCCGGATGACAGAAGCCTTATTACAGGGTGGGCCACTCGAAACGGTGCTGGAAGTTGGTACAGGGTCCGGTTATCAATGTGCAATCCTGGCACAACTGGTTCGGCGTGTTCATAGTGTTGAGAGAATATCAGCCTTACTTGAGCAGGCCCGCATCAGATTTCGGGAACTTGGTATAAGAAATATCCGTCTCAAACACAGCGATGGCGGGATTGGTCTTCCGGAATACTCTCCATATGATGGAATAATCGTAACGGCCGCAGCTGAAGTATTGCCTCAGAGTCTGCTTGAACAGCTGGCTGTTGGGGGGCGTTTGATCATTCCAGTTAAAAGCAACCAGGGACAAGTAATGATTCGGATAATCCGTACAAAGGATGGTTTTCAGAAGCAAGAGTTGGAATCAGCAAATTTTGTACCTCTGGTCGGAGGAATGATCTAGTGCGTCTCTTCTCAGCGCTCTATGCCCGGGCCATGGTGTGGTCCAGGCATCCCAATGCACCTCGCTATCTTGCTGGATTAAGCTTTGCCGAATCCTCTTTTTTTCCGATACCACCGGATGTGATGCTGGCGCCAATGAGTATGGCTGAGCCATCCAGAGCCTGGTTTTTTGCAGGGTTGACTACCCTGGCATCTGTCATTGGCGGTGTGTTTGGTTACTTTATCGGCGTTTTTGCTTTCGATTTCGTTGAACCACTACTCCAGGATTGGGGTTATTGGGAGGGCTATCTCGCCGCAAAGGATTGGTTTGGGCGTTGGGGGATCTGGGCAGTTTTACTCGCTGGGTTTTCACCTATCCCCTACAAGATATTTACCATTACAGCCGGGGTTGTTGCTATGGCGCTGGTGCCCTTTCTCATCGCATCCAGTATCGGTAGAGGCGCGCGCTTTTTCCTGGTAGCTGCACTGATGGCCTGGGGAGGTGCGCGGATGGAGAGGGCGCTGCATCGCTATGTAGATCGACTGGGCTGGATTATGGTAGTGGCGTTTGTTTTATTGTTCATTTTTTTGAAATGACAGAGTCATCCTGAATGGGTAGGGTATTGAGGCTGATAGTCTGTCTTGCGACAAACTTTTAGGTTGCTTATGCAAAGCAGATTCGGATTGATTGATCTGATCTTTCCATTCCACGCGCTGATCTTCAGTTTGCTGATGCTTCTTATTGGCTGCTCTTCCAGTGGTAGCGCGCCAGTTTACAGTCGGGGCATCAATACCCATCCGCAAGACCGGTCAGCAGCCTTAAGCACTAAAAAACAATCAATGCCTCAGCGGCATAGGTCTTCCCGGACTTACTATCTGGTGCAGCCTGGGGATACACTTTACTCCATCTCCTGGCGCTACTATCTGGAGCATGAGCAGCTGGCGGCATGGAATGGGATTAGAGCCCCTAAGTATGCAATCTATCCTGGACAGCGCTTGCGTTTAAAGCCGCCGGAAACACGATCTGCAAAGAGACCAAAACAACCAGCTACCAAACCGGTGGTAAAAGTTACTAAAAGCAAGAAGCCCGCACTCCCTGGTAAAAAAACACCGCCAAAGCAGCCGCAAAAAACAGAAACTAAGAGCAAACCGGCGCCTGCCAGGAAAACTGTAGTCACACATCGGAAAAATAGGGTCAAGTTAGACTGGTCCTGGCCGACCATGGGGAGAGTGACACAAACTTTTTCAAATTCAGATCAGAATAGAAAAGGAGTCTGGATCAGTGGGCGACTGGGTCAGCCGATTAAAGCGGCTGAGTCAGGAAGAGTAGTCTATGCAGGCGGTGGCTTGGTGGGTTATGGGAACCTTGTAATCGTCAAACATGACCAGAACTACCTCAGTGCCTATGGGTACAATCGAAAACTGCTGGTAAAAGAGGGTGATAAAATCGCCAAAGGCGATATAGTGGCACACATGGGTTCACCAAACAGCGGAGGACAACCCGTGTTGCACTTCGAGATTCGAAAACAGGGGAAGCCGATAAATCCTCTGCCGCTGTTACCAAGAAAATAGATAACTATACAGGTGGACTTGCTTAGCGTTTGAACTGGGTACGACGGTGCAAGTTAATAGCGCAGAAGGCATGATTTGACCGATGGAGATGAGAGATGAGCAATAGTCCTGAAGAATCGGACGAACCTGAGAGCGGTAGCGATACTGTTCTGGAAGATGTTGATACTGATATCGTCCTACCTGAAGAGGAGGATGAGACCGAGGCTGTTGTTGAGAAACCTGATGTCCCTGCACCTATTAAAGCCAAGAGCGCTGAAGCCAGTGATGCTCAGATGGATGCAACCCGGCTCTATCTCAATGAGATCGGTATCTCCAAGCTGCTAACAGCTGAGGAGGAGGTCTATTTCGCCAGACTGGCTCAAAAAGGGGATCAAGCTGCCAGGCAACGAATGATCGAGAGTAATTTACGCCTGGTGGTTAAGATTGCCAGACGTTACATGAACCGTGGTCTGGCGCTTCTGGATCTTATTGAAGAGGGAAATCTAGGCCTGATCAGAGCGGTAGAGAAGTTCGATCCGGAACGTGGCTTTCGTTTCTCCACCTATGCAACATGGTGGATTCGCCAGACGATCGAAAGAGCCATAATGAATCAGACCAGAACCATTCGACTGCCGATTCATGTGGTTAAGGAGATCAACGTCTATCTCAGGGCTGCCCGCAAACTTGCCCAAACCCTGGATCACGAACCGAGTTCAGAAGAGATAGCTGATCTGCTGGATCGTCCAATTGACGAAGTAAAACGCATGCTTGGGTTGAATGAGCGTGTCACTTCAGTGGATACCCCATTCGGTAAGGATGCTGACAAGCCTTTACTCGACACCATCGCAGATGAAAAGAATCTGGATCCCACAGTGGATATCCAGAATGATGGTCTGAATGCCAATTTAGACCGTTGGTTGAGCAAATTGAATGATAAGCAGAGAGAGGTGGTAGAGCGCCGATTCGGTCTTCATGGCTATGAGAATTCCACCCTGGAACAGGTTGCCAACGAGTTGGGAGTTACTCGGGAGCGGGTCAGGCAGATACAGATGGATGCTTTGCGCCGCTTAAGGGATATTCTCGAGCGGGATGGTTTTTCCGTTGAGTCTATATTCAAGTAGAAGCAATGGTTCAGTCATGCTGCGAACCTGCTGGAGCGGATGACAAAACTGCCCTGGAGGTTGCCTGTCGTGATTGTGGCCTCGATCCACTCTGTGAAGTGCTTGGTTACGGCAAGCACGAGCTTTGTCAAACCGAAGCAATACTCATGCGCCGCCAGCCGATTCAGCGCGGTGCACTACTGTTTCGACCTGGCCAACCCTTTTTCGCACTATTTGCAATCAAATCCGGAGCATTCAAAGCGGTAAGTGTGGATCTCTCAGGCAGGGAGAGAGTGGTTGGCTTTTTCCTGCCTGGGGACTTGATTGGTACGGAAGGGATTGCCAATCACGCCTACTCATATGCTGTGAGGGCATTGGAAGAGAGTAGCGTCTGTAAATTAGAGGTGAATCGTCTACTCCATTTCGGTCAAGATACGGAAAAGCTTCAAGCTGCACTGATTCGCATGCTGGGTCAGGAGGTTGTTGTGAATCATCTGGTGACAACCTCATTGATTCAACAGAATGCAGAGCAACGCATAGCTGCTTTTATACTGAGCCTGTCTAAGCGCTCCGGGCTACGGGGTATGCCTCAATATCAGCTTCCATTGAGCATGTCGCGAAGTGATATTGCCAGTTATCTTGGATTAGCGAGAGAAACTGTGAGTCGTGTATTGACCAAGTTTCAGAATTTCGGATTGATAGGCTTGAGAAAACATATGCTAAGGGTTCTCAATCCAGAGGAGTTGGAGAAGGTCACAACCTTACGTTGAAAATACCCAACTCTATATATTTTTGACGATACTCTTCCGCCGTTTAAATTATTAGAAGCAGATTGAATGCGCCCATCAATAAAATGTTTTATTGAGAGTGATTATCAATAAATAAATCCGACTGTTTTGCTCTGTCTTTTTTATTCCAATTACTTTTTAAACTTCTTTGTCAGCAACTGTTGTTGCAGGTTTCAGCTCTGTCTAGGTAAATTTGTTTAATTCCGTTTTCTTTGATCTGAGTCAATTTCTAGGATATGCCCATATTATTTTAATTAAACAATAGGTTACGTGAGATGCGTCTTGCCGACTTATAGGCTTTTTCGTATTGACATCTGATCCAATTAAGAGTGATATATGTCACGCTGCAATTGTGTCATTTCACACAGTTGTATTTTTGGGACATTCCCAAAAATGTTGTCTTTTAAGTTTCGTTCAATTATTTGTTTAAGGGGGGTACATGGACGCCGCAGCCGAGCAAAAATACAACTTTGATGTTGTGCGCTGGTTTACCGTCATGGCCGTTGTCTACCTTGTAGTAGGCGCATTAGTGGGTGTGATAATCGCATCCCAATTGGCATGGCCGATTTTGAATTTTGATATTCCATACATAACTTTTGGTCGTCTTCGTCCGCTTCATACCAATGCTGTAATTTTTGCATTTGGTGGATGTGCGTTGATGGCGACATCGTACTATAGTGTCCAGCGAACCTGCGGCGTGAGACTCTGGAGTGACAAGCTTGCTTGGTTTGTCTTCTTTGGTTGGAATCTGATTATCGTTTCTGCGGTGGTTACACTTCCTCTTGGTCTTACTTCTGGTAAAGAATATGCTGAACTGGAGTGGCCAATAGATCTGGCGATTGCTGTCGTCTGGCTGGCTTACTCTTTCAACTTCATCATGACGCTCGCTACCAGAAAGTCATCCCACATCTATGTATCCAACTGGTTCTTCCTGGGTATGATGGTGATGATCACCTACTTGCACGTTGTCAATAGTTTGGCTGTTCCTGTTGATCTGTTTAAATCATACTCAGTCTTCGCCGGTGTCCAAGACGCGATGGTTCAATGGTGGTGGGGCCACAATGCTGTAGGTTTCTACCTGACAGCTGGCTTCCTGGGTATCATGTACTACTTCGTACCTAAGCAGGCTGGACGTCCCGTCTACTCCTATCGTCTATCAGTTATCCACTTCTGGGCTCTGATGTTCGGTTATGTATGGCTTGGTGCTCATCATCTGCAATACACCGCACTGCCAGATTGGACTGGTTCACTGGGTGCTGCTGTATCTCTGGCGATGATTATCCCATCCTGGGGTGGCGCGGTTAACGGTATGATGACCCTCTCAGGTGCTTGGGACAAACTACGTACCGACTACATCCTGCGTTTCATGATCATGTCTCTGGCCTTCTACGCCATGTCCACCTTTGAAGGTCCGGTCATGTCACTGAAGACTGTTAACGCCCTCTCTCACTACACTGACTGGACAGTTGGTCATGTGCACTCTGGTGCGCTGGGTTGGGTTGCCATGGTTGCTATCGGTGCTATCTACCATATGATGATGCGTACCTTCCATACCGAAATGTGGTCCATGAAGCTGATCAATGCTCACTTCTGGACAGCAACCATCGGTGCGGTCGTCTACGTCGTAGCCATGTGGGTATCCGGCATCATGCAAGGTCTGATGTGGCGTGCTTACGATGAGTACGGAACTCTGGCCTACACTTTCGCGGAATCTGTTGAAGCGATGCATCCCTACTACGCAATGCGTGCAGTAGGCGGCATGATCTTCTTGCTCGGTGCCGTGCTGATGCTGATCAATGTCATCATGACAGTCGTGAAAGCGTCCAGCGAAGGTAGTCTGCAACAAGCCCGCACCGCTGCGGCTACAGCTTAATCTAAGGGGGTTTCGCAAAATGGCGAATGATAACCAATCTGTAAGCTTTCAGGAGAAGATGGAGAAAAACATCTGGCTTCTCCTGATTATTCTGGCCTTGGCCCTCTCTGTAGGTGGCTTGGTGGAAATCGTCCCACTCTTCACTATGAAGAACACGTTCGAGCATAACACTGCTCCTGAGCTGATCTGGCAACGTCAAGCAGGACAGACCCTGCAGGACCATAAACCAGGTGATGGCATGCGTCCATATACTGCTTTGGAACTGGCTGGTCGTGACATCTACCAAAGGGAAGGCTGCTACACCTGCCACTCTCAGATGGTACGTCCTTTCCGTGATGAGAAGGAACGTTATGGTCACTACTCTCTGGCTTCGGAGTCTATGTACGATCATCCTTTCCAGTGGGGTTCCAAACGTACCGGTCCTGACTTTGCTCGTCTCGGCGGTAAGTACTCTGACGACTGGCACCGCAAGCATCTACGTGCACCGCGTTCGGTTGTTCCTGAGTCCGTTATGCCTAACTACCCTTGGCTGGCTGAAAATACAGTTGAAGGCAAGGATATGGCAAGACGCTTTCAAGTCATGCAACTCATTGGTGTTCCTTACACCGAAGAGGATATTGCCAGCGCTAATGCTGAGTTGGCAGGCAAGACTGAGGAAGATGCAATGGTCGCCTATTTACAGGTTTTAGGCACCATGGCGGCTCTAGACGAGAACAAGGTCTACCGTCAGTAATAGTTATGAAAGAGTACTTTCAAACTAATTGGGAGGCTATGACCACCAACGACTGGATCGGAATGATCATGACGGTGGTCACCTTCTTACTAATGGTAGTCGTATATTTCTACGCGCTACGTCCAAAAAATCGGGAAAAGCTGGAGAAGAACCGCTTTATTCCAATGGACGATGATGCAATTGATAGCGGAGACAAAAATGGCGGACAATAATCCTTTTCCGGGTGAGAACAATACCGGACATATATGGGACGATAACCTCCGGGAGCTTAGTAACCCGCCACCACGGTGGTGGATGATTGCCTTCTGGGCTTCTGTGATCTGGTGGATAGCCTACGGTGTGCTCTATCCAATGTGGCCTGTAGGTCAAGAGCCTACACAGGGTGTCATGGGTTGGAGTCAGATGGATGAGTATAAGGCTGGTGTAGACGAGGTCGAAGCAGTTCGAGCCGAGTTCGAAACCCAGATCAAGGGCATGTCGGCAAAAGAGATTCTGGCGACACCTGCTCTGACTCAATACACCATAGCTTCTGCGAAGGTGCTGTTTGGTGACAACTGTGCGGCATGTCATGGCGGTGGTGGACAAGGTGGCCCAGGCTACCCAGTGTTGGCTGACGATGATTGGCTTTACGGCGGTGCCATCGAGACTATTCAACAGACCATCACTATGGGTCGCAAGGGGATCATGACCGCTCACGGCAAGATCCTCTCCGATGCTGAAGTTGATAGTTTGGCTGAAGCCATCATGGCAGGTAATCCAACCTCTGATGCAAATTTCACTCAGAAAGGTTGTATCGCTTGTCACGGCATGGACGGTAAGGGTATGGCTGTACTCGGTTCAGCAAACCTGACTGATGGTATCTATCGTTTTATGCCAGCTGAAGGTGAGACCTTGAAAGATAGCATCAAATACACCATTGCATATGGCGTGAATGATGCCACTGAGCCAAAAACTCGTAATGCTGAGATGCCGGCTTTTGGTGGTCGCTTATCTGAAGATGACATCAAAAAGATTGCTGTATATGTTCACCGTTTCGGTGGTGGTCAATAAACAGCCTTCTGGTAGAAGCATTTTTTCATCATTGCCGTGTGAGAAGGGAGCTCTTGCACGGTTATAAAATAAGGGGATTGCTATGAACGGAGACGCAGTATTTTGGGGTTCCATTATTAGCGTGGTGATTTGCGTTGTAATCATTGTCTACTTGGGCTTTAAGGTTAATAAGCTGATTAAAAGTGATGCTGAAAAACACAACAGCTAAGCTGACAAGCGATTATTAGAGAAGGGGGGGTTAATACTCCCCCTTTTCTATTTCTGAAACAAATTGTGATTTTTGTGCTGATATATTCTATTTAACTCTATGAATTATGGGGGATTCAGCACTGCTTTCATGCTGCTTCTTCATAAGCATTGAAAAACTGCTTATCCTGCTTCGATAGGGCTATTCTTAAACATCTTCCAGAAAATCAGTGTACTATTCTGCGTCTGTTTATCTGTTTTTAGAACTCGGTTAAGCCTGTAAAATGGCAACTTTCTGTCGTTTAATTGGCCTTAATGTATTGATAAATCGCATTGGCTAGTAAGCAACGTGACCTATATCATGGTTTTCTAAATTACCCCCACTGATTCAGAGGAGTTGAGCAATTGAGCGCAAGTGAGACGACCGCATCCAAGCAAAATGTTGTGGATGATCTATACGCTGAATCGGCACATTGGAATCTGAATACAGGTGAAGAGACTATACATGCCAAGCGCATGGGTGGTTATTGGCGCAATATTAAATGGTTAGCCGCCTCTTTCTGGATTATCTTTTTTGTCGGTCCTTATGCTCAATGGGGAGATCGTCAAGCTATCCTTTTTGATATTCCGAACCGTCAGTTCCATATCCTGGGTGTAACTATTCTTCCTCAGGATTTCTGGATGCTGTCGCTGACACTGCTTTTTTTCGCCTTGCTATTGGCTGTGGCCACCGCACTTGCCGGGCGTGTTTATTGTGGCTTCTTCTGCTTTCAAACTGTCTGGACAGATGTTTTTACCTGGCTGGAGGAGAAACTGGAAGGCTCGCCAATAAAACGTCGCAAGCTTGAAAAAGCGCCAATGAGTGCCACCAAAGTCAGAATCAAAGTAACTAAGCACTTGGTCTGGCTACTGATTTCCGCACTAACCGGCGTAAGCTTCGTTGCCTGGTTTTATGATGTTTTTGACCTGTGGCGTGATATTTTTACTCTGCAGGCTAGTTCAGTTGCCTATGGCACCATTGCACTGTTCACAGCAGGGACCTATGTCCTGGCAGGATATATGCGCGAGCAGGCCTGCTTCTGGCTCTGCCCCTATGCTCGAATTCAAGGGGTAATGATCGATAAGACCACCATGGTGCCCTCTTATGATTTTCATAGGGGTGAGCCAAGAGGTCGCATCAAAAAAGGAGAGGCTGAAGAGGATAGAACCACAGGTGATTGCGTCGATTGCAAGCAGTGTATTGCGGTCTGCCCGACTGGCGTTGACATCCGTCATGGGCAGCAGGAGGGCTGTATCATGTGCTCCCTCTGTATCGATGCCTGTGATGAGGTCATGGAGAAGATCGGGCGGCCAAAGGGCTTAATTCGTTATGAGTCCTATGAATCACTGGAGGCACAGCAAAAACCGGTACCCTTGTACAAAAGGCCTCGTGTCTGGGTCTACACTGCAATAATGAGTCTGGCACTCGCAGGTATTGCGTATGGATTAACCTCTCTGGCGCCACTGGAGATCAAGGTAATACATGATCGGCAACCCCTGTTTGTATTGCAGAGTGATGGCAGTATTCAGAATAAATATACTGTAAAAATTCTCAATAAAATGACCCAGGATGTCCCGGTTACCCTCAGCGCTGAGGGGCCAGAAGGGTTGGTATTTGTGGATGAGGATGTTGTGACCAATGCGCGTCACGGTAAAGTCACTGCACGCACGGTCTTTGTGCGGGTTCCTCAAACCTTGCTAACCAAGGAGACCTTACCAATTACCTTCAAAGTTCAGGGCGAGTATGATGGTGAGGTGCTTGAAAACAAACGTGTGAGTGTTTTTATTGGCCCCCGGCGTTAGAGATTGATAAAATAAGGTCTATTCTTAGGGCGGACAGAGATGTCCGCCCTTTTCATTTTTAATGAAGTCGAAATAAGTTATCGCCATGACAGACAAAAAATCAGCTTGGAGAAGTCCCTGGGTCATTGCCTGGGTGGCAATGGTGGTCATCTTCTTTACCATGAATATGATCATGATTTACCTGGCAATCGATAACAATCCTGGTCTGGTTGTGGATGACTTCTATGAGCGTGGGCAGGATTATGAGAAGAACATGCTCAAGCGTAAGGCAAGGGATCCCCAGTGGAAAATGAAGGTTAAGCTGCCCTCGAAGATTGGGATAGGCGAACCTGTGCTCTGCCAATATAGTGTGACTGATAAAGAGGGTGAGCCAATTGACCGCGATGAAGTTACCTTCCACGCGTATCGCCCTTCTGATGCCGACCAGGATTTCTCCGTACCCATGCAGCGTGTTGGCCCTGGAATGTATGAGGCAACGGTCAGTTTCCCCCTCAAAGGCGCTTGGGATACGCTGGTCAGTATTCGCAATGGAGAGGACGAATACCAGGTGCCTAAAAGGATCGGTGTAGGCATCGATTGGGTGCCTTAGTCTGGGACGCTTGAGATGCAGGTCAGACCCATGTTCGAGATTGTGCCAAGGATACCTGTCATTCTGATGAGGTTGATGGTTTTCAGCTAAACCGGAAAGCGATTTTCACCTCTTTACAGGAGAATCCGTGTCACACGTAGACGCCTCTGAAGGCTGTTTCCATTGCCAGCTTCCCATTCCCCCGGAAGATGATGTTACCGGTGAAATCGAGGGTGAAACCCAACATTTCTGTTGTCTTGGTTGTAAAGCCGTATGCGAAGCGATCTATGATGCTGGATTGGAAGGTTTCTACCAGCGTACACCTGAAGGCGCTAATCTCGCTCCACCACCCGATATTCCCACAGAGTTGGCACTCTATGACCTGGATGATGTGCAGGCCGAGTTTGTAGGTGAACTGGCGGAGGAGAGGGATATTCATCTCCTGATTGAAGGGATACATTGCGCGGCTTGCGTCTGGTTGATCGAGCACACCTTGAACCCTGTACCAGGTATCGTCTCCGCCCAGGTCAATCTATCTGGAAAGCGTCTGCATGTTAAGTGGCATAACAGTGCAATCAGCTTATCGCAAATCATTCAACGTTTGGGACAGATTGGATATGCAGCAGTGCCATACGATCCTGAAGCTGCAGAGGGAACCCTGAAGAAACAGAATCGCCATCTACTCTATAGAATGGCTTTCGCCGCATTTGGCATGATGAATCTGATGTGGATCTCAATTGCACTCTATGCCGGTGCAAATCAAGGAGAGTTTCGAAGTCTGTTCCACTGGATTGGTTTTGCCCTGGCTACACCAGTACTCCTCTATTCAGGGTATCCCTTTTTCAGAGGTGCCTGGTCTGGGTTGCGCAATTTACATCTTGGTATGGATCTGCCGATCGCTATCGGTGCTTCAATCACCTATCTCTACTCGCTCTATATCACCCTCAGTGGCACTACAGTGGGTGAGGTTTACTACGATACAGTGGTCAATTTCCTTTTTGTCATTCTTGTTGGTCGCTATCTTGAGGCAATGTCGAAACGGCAAGCTGTGGCGGCCACCCAGCGTCTGCTCGATCTTCAACCCCGAGTCGCGACACGTCTGGAACCAGGCGGTGCTGAAGAGGTGGTACCCATTCGAGCCATTACCCTCGGCGAGCGGGTATTGATTAAGCCTGGTGAGCGTGTGCCTGTAGATGGGGTTGTCGTAGAGGGTCTGACGACTATCGATGAGGCGATGCTTACTGGAGAGTCACTGGCGATCAATAAAACAGTTGGGGATCATGTATCTGCCGGCACGATTAATGGACATGGTGCATTACAGGTGGAAGTGACCGGATTATTGAAAAATACGGCCCTTGGCCGGATTATCAGTCTGGTTGAAGAGGCTCAGAGCTCGAAAGCACCCATCCAGTGTCTCGCTGATCAGATTGTTCCCTGGTTTGTTGCTGTAACATTAGCCTTGGCGACATTAACCTTTCTATATTGGTTCAATAGTGATTTTGAAGTAGCGCTATTGGCTGCGACGTCGGTATTAATTATCACCTGTCCCTGTGCATTTGGTTTAGCAACCCCTATGTCGATTGCTGTGGCCTCTGGTCTAGGTGCCAAATATGGCATTCTTGTCAAGAATGGCGAGGTATTGGAGACACTCTCAACTATCAATCATGTGATTTTCGATAAGACAGGAACCCTGACAGAGGGTGGCCTTTCAGTGGTTGCAGTATTTACCGATGATGAGCAGTGGAACGAAGGCGATGAACAGCCCCCAGACTCGGTTCGTGACCTGATGGCGAAACTGGCTCTGGTAGAGCGGCAATCAGAACACCCTACAGCTGATTCAGTGGTGAACTGGGTTGAGATGTTTGCCAAAGATCAAGCTGGATATGCTTGTCGTGATTTCAGGTCGATTCCTGGGCTTGGTGTGACTGCGCGGGTGGGTGAAGATCACTTTACGATTGGCAGTGCGGCATTGATGGAGAGAGAAGGTTATCGATCATCTGAACGCCTGAATATGTTTGAACATCAGCTGGATGAGCGGGGTATCGGCTGGTTTCGTGTAGCAGTGAATGGCAACGAGGTTGGGTTGGTCGCTGTAGAGGATAGGATCAGGCCCGATGCTAAAGATTTGATCGCTTCTCTAAAAGCTGAAGGGATGCAGTTGACCCTGCTTAGTGGTGACCGGCGTCAGTCAGCTGAAGCCATTGCTGAGCGACTTGGTGGTATGGATGTTATCGCTGAGGTGTTGCCGGAAGAGAAAGACCAGGTTATCAAACAGTTGCAATCAGAAGGGCAGCGTGTCGCCATGGTCGGTGATGGTGTGAATGATGCACCAGCTCTGGTTCGGGCCGATGTTGGCATCGCCATGGGTTCTGGTACCGATGTGTCGATTGCGAGTGCAGATATCGTGCTCATGAGCAGTGAGCTGGAGCGGGTTCGTCTAGCAATAGGACTCTCAAGGAGGGCACTGCTGACGATTCGACAAAATATAGGTATCTCAATCAGTTATAATATTGTCATGGTGCCATTGGCGATGGCTGCAGTAGTTACACCCTTGGTAGCGGCGATCTCGATGCCTTTGAGTTCTTTAGCTGTTATCGGCAATTCCGCACGTATCCGTACCTTGTTTAAAGGTGTTAAGATTAGTTGAAACTATCTCTGATGGAGTAAACGGATGGATGTAATTTATGGCTTGATTCCAGGGATGATCATATTAGGGCTTGCTGCAGTGGCCGTGCTCTTTTGGGCTGCCCGCAGTGGCCAGTTTGATGACCTGGAAGGGGAGGCCCATCGAATCCTGATGGATGATGATATCGCCCCGAAGCAGAAAAAAAAGGGTTTGCCGAAGCAGATGATGCCGGATGCAGAAGACCAGGAGTAACTCTGATCCCCTCTTTTTCAGCTAACCATTATTCATCTTTGCTTCATATTCGATATTACTGTTCTTGATCTGCTCCACTAAGTTGTCGATGCGATCCAGCGGCATATATTGGATGAGTTCTTTACCCTCAGGATTGACGCCGATAGTTATTCCTCGTTCAGGATAAATCCAGTGGGTTACCCCGGTTTCAGTTTCAGTGATCTTATCAGCAGGTTCACCGAAACGACTGCTGATCAATGATTCGTCCAGATTGGCGGCGGGTATATAGTTGATCATCTCAATTGGCAAATTTTCTGCCAGGATCATATCGTCGCTGTCCAAAACTATTTTATGGGTGGAGTCTGAGGTACGACTGATACGGGAACCCCTGTCTACCAATTTGTCCAGCAGAGCCTCATCAGCTTTTAGGCCGAGAATGAAGTCGGCTCTAAGACCACTTAAAAAGACCCGTTCAAAGTAGGCCTCCAGGGCTGGTTCTCCACTCTCATCAATGAATAGATTCAACTTTCCCTGATTCCGGAATATATCCCTCGCTTCGGGTAGTAAGCTTCTGTTGAGCGTTAAATCAAATACCTGAATCTCATTCTGTGGTGATATATGAATATCCCAGGGGAGCCTTGGGTTGGTGTCCACCTGTCGGCCACCGGGCAATAGTATAGCCAGGGCCACAGCGACCACAGATAGTGATACAACCCAAAAGATAATCTTTTTTTCCATTTAGAGTCAGTCCTGCTTGGTTACTTCTTGCACTGGTTGCTTATTGGGTCGACCAGCCTGTTCATAGATCTGGTCGACAACCATGCCTGATCACCCAGACGCCATTCTGACATTTCCAATCTAACAAGAGATAGCCTTGTAGAGACTGCTTTTAGATTGTGATCAGTTGTGGGGATGATTGCTGAGGCCCATCTTACCTGCTTTGAGCCTGTTCCATATAGTGGAATCTTATGCATATGGATTACTTCTCTCAGGTCAGGTAGTTTATGGGTACAAGCTGAGGTTTTTGCTAAAACTCTCTTGGCACCATATTCATAAAGTGAGGATTCTACAATGGGAAGTGGACTTTGGTTTATAACAATTCTCAAAGAGAACCCATGGATCGGGATTGTAGTGGGTATCTTATTGTTTTTAATGATGTTTATGATGAAGAAATGGTTGGTTAAAAAGATGATGGGTAGTGAAGAGGAGAGTTGATTAGCTAATTATTTTCTTCAGTATTTGGGCTTAAGTATTTGAACTTATTGTTGAAGGCCGTTGTTGTGGTATCTAAACCATCATGGGAAGATGCCTGCTATTGGTAACAGATTGGGTATTGACTATCGATGAAATTCGAAATCTCCGATGAGTTGGTCCAAAAGGCCAAATTCCCTCACGATATATTTCTGACAAATTTGATTGGTAACCATATTTTATGGTTCGTGGCTGCACTGGGACTCGTGCGTTCCTTTTGGCAGCCTATGGCCCTTGTGCCTGTTGTCTCCTTAGTGATGCTTGTCTATACGCTATGGAGAGCAAAGCAGTCGAAATCACGGGATGAATGGTATGTCTATGCACATTGGCAGATTGCCGCTGAGCGTAGCCGGTTGTTTATCTATATGTTGTTGGCTGTGTTAACGGTGTTTTTTCTGGGCTGGTTGGGATACGCCTACATGGGTATGCAGAAAGTGGCGGTTATGGCACTGATTGGTGGTATTGGACTGCTGCCAATCATGGTGACAGTGTTGATACTTATTCTGATGGAATCTGATGCCCTGCATCAGGCCGCCCAGGGGAAATTGAGCAAACGAATGGCTGAAAAATACCCCTATCCAGAGAATATCGTGGTGTTGGAAGATGAAATGGAGCAAACCGATGAGGCAGATGCTCCTTCTGCTTGATCAGGTACATTTTGGCAGCAGGGCTTCTTGATTGCGCTTCCCTGGTCGCTGGTACCCCTGACACTTCTTTAAATCGCAACTGGCAAGCTGAAATATCCCGCTTAATCCCTGATCATCAGCAAAGCCGCAGCCACCTGCCGGCCTTCAGACATCAGAATATTGTAGGTACGACAAGCAGCGTCTGTGGCCATAACCTCTAGACCCACTTGCTTTTCGATCAGCGGCAGAAGCAGCTCTTGCGATGGGAAATGCTGCTTCGAACCAGTACCAAGGACAATAATCTCTGGTGAAAATGCTGCAATGTGTATGAAATCTTCCACCTTCAACTCATCGAAACTGGTCGGGCGCCATTGGGGGATGATTCGATCGGGCATGAGTACCAGACTTTCGCGATATACATTCCCATTGATTGTGATCTCATTGACCGTGTAGTGTTGAATGGCGTAGCCACTATTGGCATCATCAAGTATGAATTTCATAACCCGACCTTACCTTAATCGGGCACTACAAAAAAGTGACGAAATTGAGTGGAAACGGCTAAAGGAACCTCTGAACAAGTCGTCTATAGAGATCCTGTTCGGCTCAGGCTTACTCAAAGGTTCCTTATCATAATATGAAATCGGGCGATAATTTCCGCCCTGAAAGTTGTCGTTGCTGATAATAATCTGGCTATTTACTCAGATTGGCCTGAATAGATGATTGTTTTTCGCTTACAATCCGCCATACCTGCATTTGTACTGGTTTCCTGAATTGATCTTTTATAGTGGGTCAGTTAACTTTGTACCCTTTGGCCTAATTGAAAAGACGAGGTATCCGTGTCCACGCAAGAGATGGAAGAGTTCCGCAGAATCAAGCGGTTGCCACCCTATGTGTTCGCTATTGTTAATGAACTCAAGGCGGCGGCGCGAGCGCGGGGCGAGGATATCATCGATTTTGGCATGGGTAACCCTGATCAACCGACGCCACAACATATCGTAGATAAGTTATGCGAGGTGGCGAATCGCAAGGATACGCACCGTTATTCCATGTCAAAAGGCATCCCCAGATTAAGACGGGCGATGAGTAACTGGTATAAGAACCGCTATCAGGTCGATCTGGATCCAGAGACCCAGGTTATTGCAACCATAGGCTCAAAAGAGGGTTTGGCTCATTTGGCTTTGGCCTGTATGGGGCCTGGGGATTCGGTACTTGTACCTAACCCGGCCTATCCAATACACCCCTACGGCTTCATCATCTCTGGCGCAGATGTGCGTCATGTGCCGATGGTTGCGGGGGGCAACTTTTTCGATGAGTTGGTCAAGTCGATTAAAGACTCCTGGCCTCGTCCTAAAATGTTGGTGCTCAACTTCCCTGGAAACCCGACAACCCAGTGTGTTGAGCTGGAGTTTTTTGAAAAGATAGTCGAAATCGCCAAGGAATATAATATTTGGGTGGTACATGATCTTGCTTATGCCGATATCGTCTTCGATGGTTATGTTGCCCCGTCGATTCTCCAGGTTCCTGGTGCTGATGAGATTGCGGTGGAGTTCTTTTCCCTTTCGAAAAGCTACAATATGCCCGGTTGGCGAGTCGGCTTCATGTCCGGCAATAAGACCCTGGTTGCAGCCCTTGCGCGGATAAAATCCTATCTTGATTATGGTACCTTTACGCCGATTCAGGTTGCGGCTATTGCGGCCCTGGAGGGTCCACAGGATGTTGTTCGGGATATCTGTGGCATGTATCAAAGCCGAAGGGATGTACTTTGCGAAGGGCTCAATAACATTGGCTGGTATGTCGAGAAGCCAAAGGCGACGATGTTTGTCTGGGCGCCAATTCCAGAGGCCTACCGTTCCATGGGTTCACTTGAGTTTTCCAAGAAACTTTTAAGCGAGGCCAAGGTTGCCGTATCACCTGGTGTTGGTTTTGGTGAACATGGTGATGATCATGTTCGATTTGGCCTGATTGAAAATGAGCATCGTACACGTCAAGCGGTACGAGGTATTCGTGACATGTTCCGTAAAGACGGACTGATCGAATCTTGAGACAATAAGAATTCTACTGTAGGAGTAATCACGTGAATCCAGTTAAAGTTGGTCTGTTGGGGCTTGGCACTGTAGGAGGCGGTACGCTCAATGTCCTGACTCGCAACGCAGATGAGATCGCCCGTCGTGCTGGACGAGGTATTCAGATTACCCATGCAGCCGCAAAGGCCTATGACCCCTCCCAATTGATTGGCCTTGAGCAGGTTGAAATCAGTGATGATGCTTTCGCCGTGGTGGATAACCCCGAGGTGGAGATCATCATTGAGTTGATCGGTGGCTATTCACCAGCACGTGAGCTGGTATTGAAAGCAATAGAAAACGGAAAGCATGTTGTCACAGCCAATAAAGCTCTGATTGCCATGCATGGTAATGAGATATTTGAAGCTGCCCAAAAGCATGGCGTTATGGTTGCGTTTGAAGCTGCTGTAGCTGGTGGAATCCCGATTATCAAAGCGGTTCGCGAAGGTCTGGCAGCCAATCGCATAGAGTGGATTGCCGGAATCATCAATGGCACAGGCAACTTTATTCTTACTGAGATGCGGGATAAAGGCAGAGAGTTTTCCGATGTGCTCAAAGAAGCGCAGGCACTGGGCTATGCTGAGGCCGATCCCACTTTTGATGTGGAGGGTATCGACGCGGCTCATAAATTGACTATTCTGGGCTCAATCGCTTTCGGTATTCCATTGCAGTTCGAAAAGACTTACACCGAAGGTATTACTAAGATTGAACCCCAGGATGTTGAATATGCGAATGATTTTGGTTATCGCATCAAACATCTTGGGATCACCCGCAAGACCGAGAGTGGTATAGAGATGCGCGTCCATCCCACCATGATTCCGCATCGCCGCCTGATTGCCAATGTGGATGGTGTAATGAATGCGGTCTTAGTCAATGGCGATGCAGTAGGTCCGACCCTCTATTATGGTGCGGGTGCAGGTTCTGAGCCGACTGCTTCTGCAGTGCTTGCCGATGTGGTGGATGTGGTGCGAGCCTTGACCACAGATTCTGAAAACAGAGTGCCACACTTGGCATTCCAGCCGGGTGAGCTTGTTGATCTGCCAATCCTACCCATAGAAGAGGTTGTGTCGGCCTACTACCTGAGAATGCAGGTAGAGGATAAACCGGGTGTGGTTGCCAGAATTGCAACTATCCTGGCTGATTCCCAGATCAGCATCGAGGCGATTCATCAGAAAGAACCTGCTGAAGGTGACAGTACTGTGCCTTTGGTGATGATGACCCAGCGAGTCGTCGAAAAGCGACTGAATGAAGCGTTGGCGGCTATCGAGCAATTGGGTAGCGTATCGGGACAGATCATGCGGATCAGGATCGAACGTCTTGATGGCTAAGTAGCCTGTCTGATATTGGATGCTCGAATCTGAGCTCTGAGAATCAGGCGTAGCATAGAATTATAGTTTCTGACCAGCAGGGGAGCAGGATTTCAAAGATTCTGGCTCCGTGACATTTAGAAAAAAGATTTTTGAGGTTAAATATCATGCCATTCCGTCCCAGATACACTGGATTGATCGACCGCTACCGTGACCGACTGCCTGTGCATGATGACACTCGGATCATCAGTCTGGGTGAGGGCAACACACCACTCATACGCCTGCATAATATTCCTGATCAGTTGGGTAAGGATGTGGAGATCTATGTTAAGTATGAAGGACTGAATCCAACGGGTTCCTTCAAGGATAGAGGGATGACCATGGCGGTCACCAAAGCGGTGGAAGAGGGCAGTAAGGCGATTATCTGTGCCTCAACAGGAAACACCTCTGCAGCTGCAGCTGCTTACGCCGCCAGGGCAGGCATCACAGCCTTTGTGTTGATCCCCGACGGCAAAATTGCCATGGGTAAAATGGCCCAGGCTATGATGTATGGCGCCATTACAATTCAGATCAGGGGTAACTTCGACGATGGAATGCAGCTTGTTAAAGATGTTGCAGAGCATGCGCCGGTTACTATCGTCAACTCGATCAATCCCTACCGGCTGCAGGGTCAGAAAACAGCAGCTTTCGAAATTGTTGAAGAGCTGGGTCATGCGCCTGACTTTCATTGTCTTCCAGTCGGTAATGCCGGCAATATAACAGCGCACTGGATCGGTTATTGCGAATATAGCTGTACCAGCGGGGAAAAGGTCACGGATGCCTGTGCATATTGTGGCGGTCAATGTAAATTTGCAGGCGGTGCCATTACCGGGAAGCGACCTAAAATGGTTGGCTATCAGGCAGCAGGTTCTGCACCATTTATGCGGGGTGGGCCGGTGAAGGATCCGGAGACTGTAGCCACTGCAATTCGTATCGGTAATCCTCAGTCGTGGGAACAGGCCTGGAAGGTACAGGATGAGTCAGGTGGATGGTTTGATGAGTGCTCTGATGAAGAGATACTCGCAGCTCAAAAACTGCTGGCAGAGAATGAAGGGGTTTTTTGCGAACCTGCGTCTGCGACATCCCTGGCAGGTGCTATGCGTGATGTAAAATCGGGCAAGATACCCGAAGGCTCCAGTATTGTCTGTACCCTTACCGGCAATGGTCTGAAGGATCCTGATACTGCGATTGAGCAGTCAACCTCTCCTGTCATAACCATTGATGCTGATCTTGATGCAGTCAAGCATTCGATATTTGATAACATGGTCTGAGCTTAGTTAGAACGAGGTGCCAGCTCCGGGCGAATGCCATAAAATGGGCAGACAAATAGACCTGTTGATACCAGGTTTGTTCTGGGATACAGCGATCAGGCAACTCAAAGATCGGGACTATCGGCCGAAAAATATTGAGCGTGCACTTAGTAAGGCAGGGTTATCACCTTTTCCTGGCCTGGATCTGACTGATACCCTTTTTCAGCTGTTTGGCATAACAGCTGAAGAGGGCCATGATTTACCGGCAGGAGCAGTGACCCTCCATGGAGGGCAGGCGGCGTCTGATGATGGTTGCTGGGCACTGGCAACCCCTGTTCATCTGCTGGCGGATAGAGATAGGTTGATATTGATTCGACTGGCTTCGCAATCCATTCAAGATGATTATGCAGAGCATTTGATCGCCCAATTTAATGCCCATTTCAAGGGTGATGGCATGCTCTTGAGCCAGGTCACACCAAGTCAGTGGTGTATGAAACTATCCAGAACGCCGGATATATCGACATCAAGTATGGAATCAGTGGCAGGTCGCCATATCGAAGCTTACCTGCCAGCCGGTGGAGATGCTGCAGTTTGGCGGAAGTTTCTAAATGAGACACAGATGCTCTTTTTTCAAGATGAAATGAGCCAGCAAAAAATGCTCTCCGGTGAACCTTATGTTAATGCAGTCTGGGTCTCTGGCATTGGAAGTTGCCCAACAGTGGTATCTAACTACACAGCTTTGTATGGTTCACACTCACTACTAGCCGGTTTTGCAAAGCTGGGTCAGATACCAAACTACGGTTTACCAGGGGATCTTTCAGAAATCCTGCGTCAGGATGGGCCTACCGCCATTTTGATATCAGAATTACTTGAGGCGGAGCTTGATGCTGATTTACTTGGCTGGGAAGAGGCATTGACTACAATTGATACGCGTCTTTCCAGGCTTTTTGAAATGGTTGATATCGGTAAAGATCGAGTCACGATATTCAGTTGTCAGGGGCAGAGCTATTCTGTTCGGAAGAGATATCCACTCATGGATCTGTTTAAAAGGGACAAGAGTCTATTTCAGTTAGTGAATGAATAGTCATCGATGAATTGCAAGCTTCACAGTGGATGTTGAAGTATTAACTAGAGATGTCAAAAAATATGACGACACGAGAGATGGCCGGTGATCATATTCTAACAGGAATAGTTCTGTTTTCCTGTCTGGTTATATTGACACTGGTTTACCATCAGACTGCAGTCAGTCTTTACCTGACCTGGACAGCTGAAAACAGTCTGCAGTCCCATGGTCTTTTGTTATTACCACTATCATCCTACCTGCTGTTTAGTGAGTGGTATTCGCGACGTCAAACTCTGGAAATTCGCTTCAGACCCCTTTTTCTTATTGCGCTGCTGATTCTCTCTGTGATTTGGTTGATGTCTGAGATTGCTCAGGTACAAGTGGCATCTCAAATTCTACTGATATTGGTATTGTGCATCACTGTTTTTGCCCTGTTCGGTATTCGTGAATCGAAAACACTGGCATTTCCCATTCTCATACTACTAAGTGCAACATCGGTGTGGTCGGTTCTCTCGCAGCCGCTTCAACAACCCACTGCCATATTGGTCAATCAGTTACTACATTTGACGGGATATACCTCATTTCAGGAATCGTACTTCATTACTATCCCGGAGGGGATATTTGAAGTAGGGGATACCTGCAGTGGATTGCGTTACCAGATTGCAGCAATAACCCTGGCTCTTATATATGCATTCTTTTCCCAATATTCATTAGCTATCAGTTTACTGTATGTCTTGATGGCATCGCTGATTGCTTTTATATCGAATAGCATTAGAATTTTTATTGTCGTACTCTCTGGTCACTACACCAATATGACGCACAGTTTACTGGAAGACCATATTTGGCTGGGTTGGGTTGTATTTGTAATCTGCTACGCCAGTTTTATGTACGCCACAGTTTTAGTTGAAAAAAGGGTGTTGCCTGAGACTGAAGATGAGCCTGGCAAGCAGACTGACGTGGGGGTTCGAACGGGCTCAGCTTCCTACAGTAAAATTTTAGTGATTTCAAGTGCATTGCTACTATGTGCGAGTATCGGTCCGCTATATAGTGCTATTACAGAAAAGAGCCTACAGCCACAGCTCACGAATAAGGTAATATTGAATTTCAAAGGATTGACGCATAATCCGATTGATGAGACTGGTAAATGGAGTCCAGCATGGGTAAATGCCGATTCTGAAACCCGCGCCAGTTATAGTATTCAGGGAAAAGGTATCGATTTTTACTCTGCCTACTACGCCTATCAAGAGCAAGGGAAAGAGGCGGTTAATGATCTCAATCGGGCCTATAATAGTGAGATATGGCAAGCGAAACATCGCTTGGATAGAGAGATAAATTTTGATAATCACCGCAAACTGATAGTCTTGGAAGAGGTGATTACCGACATAAAAGGTAATGAAAGGATAGTCTGGAGCTGGTATTACATTGGTGGCTATGTCTCTTCAAGTAAGCTGCAAAGTAAGTGGCATGGTATTCTCGCAGGATTGAAAGGTAAAAGTAATGCCGCAGTGATTGTCCTGTCGACGAAGAGAGAAGGGGATGGTGTTGCAGAACGGGCTGCTATGCAGGAATTTATCAATCAAACTATTAACGAGATAGAAAATCACTATTCTGAGCAGTGAAAGTAAAGATGGTTTTCTTACATAAGAGCATCGGTTGGGAATTATGAAAAACAATGACGCGAAAAGCTATAGAAAATAGTATGGCTATAGGAGATAAATTGATTAATGCGATCACCGTGGATGTAGAGGACTACTACCAGGTATCCGCATTTAATAAGCAAGTTCAAAAAGAGCAGTGGGAGAGTTTTGAGTCGCGCGTTTTTAACAATACTCACCGAATACTGAAAATTTTTGATGATAAGAAAATCAAAGGGACTTTTTTTGTGCTTGGCTGGGTTGCTGAGCGAAATCAGAAACTGATTAGAGAGATTCATGATCTTGGTCATGAAGTTGCATGTCACGGATACAGCCACGATCTGGTTTACAAGCAAACACCGGAACAGTTTTTAGAAGAGACCAGCAAATCAAAAAAGATTCTTGAAGATATTATTGGTACAAGCGTAAATGGCTATCGAGCAGCGAGCTACTCGATAACATCAAAATCCCTATGGGCCTTGGATATACTGGCTGAATGTGGGTTTACCTACGATTCGAGTATTTTCCCGATCATGCACGACCGTTATGGGATACCAGGGGCTGATACCAAGCCACACATCAGCCAAACCGATAAAGGGAATAAAATTGTAGAATTTCCATTGTCAACCGTAGGTGTTCTCAATCGCAGGTTTCCTGTCAGCGGAGGGGGGTACTTCAGATTATTTCCCTATTGGCTCTCTAAGGCTGGTCTGCGGCGGGTCAACAAACATGACAATGTACCCTTTATTTTCTATATGCATCCGTGGGAGATAGATGAGGGGCAGCCAAAAATTAAATCCAGCATGCTTTCTGAGTTCAGGCACTATAACAATATTGATAAGTTTGAAACGAGGCTGCTTAAATTAATTGATGACTTTGAATTTTCAACCGTCTCAGATGTTCTGCAACGTCTCGATTTTATTGTCTAGATGAGATTTGGCTGATATGAGCGAAACAAAGCCAATCATAATTCGGATATGGCAAGCTATTCAGAGAAGGATTCGTCATCAGCGAATCCTGTTTTTTGCAAGACGTAGCAGCAGTGCCGCAATATCGTCTGTTAAGCAGCTGGATAGGGTGCTTGTGCTTTGTTACGGGAATATCTATAGAAGTCCATTGGTTGAATACCTGTTGAGACGACAGTTAGCCGGTGAAAAAGTTGAGTTAAAATCTGCCGGTTTTCATGAAAAAGATGGTAGGAGCTGTGTAGAAGAGTATCTGGGTTTGCTCTCTAAACGAGGTTACGACTTGACTGCCCACCGGTCATCTAGAGTAACCCATGATGATATAGAATGGGCTGATGTGATCGTCATCATGGACCGCAAAAACTGGGATTTGATGAAACAGATGGATCAATCAGCAATACAAAAAATCATTTGGGTGGGTGGTTTTACCAACAATATGTCTGTAGAGGTCGTAGACCCGTATGGCTTAGGGGTGGAGGCAACTGAAAAAGTCATTTCACAGTTGGAAATAGGTGCAGGTGACATAGCCAATAAGATTGTTGAAAAGCGCTCATCCTTAAGTAGTCACATCAGGGTAGGTGGTAGTGCATGAAGATTAACAGTAATCACGTTGTCTTTATTGCAATAATTGCAAGCGTGCTATTGCTGGAAGTTGGCATTCGAATCTTTGAGAACAATTTATCAGGCAATCTGAACCATATAAACGAAATTCCAGACATAGTTGGGCAGTACAAAGAAGATCAACGACCGAAAATTCTCTTTCTCGGTAACTCGCTGATAAATGAGTCTGTGGACGTGAATCAACTCAGCAAAAGCTTATCTGATCAATATATGGTGGATAAGATAACACCTGACGCAACCTCATTATGGGATTGGAACATGATTATGAAGAATCAAGTTTTCGCCTCTGAGGTCAAGCTGGACTATCTGGTTATCGGCTTTGCATGGGGACTGTTATCGGATCAATACCAACCAAACCCGAGTCGCTTGGGTGGTTATTTTTCTGAGTTGAGTGATGGGATATTGCTTAAAAAGTACGGTATGGATTCTTTTGCGCAATTTTCTGAATTCCTGTTAGGTTCACTATCAAAACTTTTTGTAAATAGAGAAGCTGTAAGAAATAAAGTACTTGTCAATCTTGTCCCCCACTACGAACAATTTGTCAGAGCACAAAATCAAGCGGGTAGACCGGATGATGCGAATGGCGCTGAACAAAAACAGCATGGTTCTGATCAGTATCAGATTATAAAAAGCCTTCTCGATCGTCTTGATGAAGATGGTGTTAAGCTGATCATACTATCCATGCCTATTGAAGATGACTATTCTGTGCCATCGGAATTAACAGATCTGTTGAACTCTCGTGCATATAAATATATAGACTATCGAAAATATTTTAGGGGTACAGAAGGGGTCTATAAGGATGGAGTGCATCTGAATGGTAAGGGTAGAGCGTTGTTTACCGCTGAACTTAAGCAATACTTCAGTCAGGATATATGAGCGGATTATAGAGAATGTTATTTAACAGCTATATATTCTGGGCATTTTTTGCAGTAGTTATCACACTATATTTTCGCCTGCCCCATAAATATCAAAACCGCATGCTATTAGTCGCTAGTTATATTTTCTACGGCTATTGGGACTACAGGTTTTTGTCACTGATATTTATTTCTACTGTCGTTGATTATTTTGTTGCTTTAAAAATAGCGGGTAGCAATGATGCGAAGTATCGAAAACATTTTTTACTACTTTCGATTTGTACTAATTTAGGATTTCTAGGTTTCTTCAAATATTACAATTTCTTTTCAAATGAGTTCGCAACCATGTTGTCCTCGTTTGGAATGGATGTAAGTCTGCCTGTCCTTAATATCATATTGCCTGTTGGTATCTCTTTTTATACATTTCAGACACTTAGTTACACCATAGATACCTATAGAAAGAAAGTAGAACCGACTGATAAATTTCTTGATTTTGCCCTCTACGTCTCTTTCTTTCCTCAACTGGTAGCTGGCCCCATTGAGAGAGCAAGTCATCTTTTACCGCAAGTAATCAATGTTCGAAAAGTTCAGGGTAATGCCTTTTCAGAGGGATTGTTTCTTGTTGCTTCTGGTATGTTTAAGAAGATTATTATCGCTGACAACATGGCGCCAATTGTCAACTCAATCTTCTCTAAGCCAACCTCGGAATTGACTGGATTTGAAGTCTTGATCGGACTCTATGCCTTTGCATTTCAGATATATGGGGATTTTTCCGGATATTCATCAATTGCTAAAGGTATCGCCAGGTGGATGGGTTTCGAGTTGATGTGGAATTTTAGAAATCCCTATTTTTCAACTTCACCAAGTGATTTCTGGTCACGCTGGCATATCAGCCTCTCTACATGGATAAGAGACTACATCTATATTCCATTAGGTGGTGGCAGACTGGGAAATTTTCTGACTTTTCGAAATCTGGTATTGACCATGTTTTTAGGTGGTCTTTGGCATGGTGCAGGCTGGACTTTTGTATTCTGGGGACTGTTTCATGGTGCGATTCTAGTCGCTTACCATGCAATTGAGGCAAGTAAAGGTAAAGGCTACTTTACAGAGCAGACTAGCCTTGCAAAGCACATATTTTTTGTGGTTGTGATGTTCCATTTAACCTGTATCAGTTGGCTGCTGTTCAGAGCGGAGTCAATGCAACAGGTTACTGATATGCTATACCTTATGGTATCTGACTATCGCATCACTGATTTTTCAATTTATGCATTGGTCAATATCCTCTTTTTCGCTACACCCCTGATGCTCTTTGAATATATAACAGAACGAAAAAATGACCTTCTTTACCTGGTGTCAGCACGTCCTGCTATAAAATATATCTCTTATCTCTATATGGCTATTATGTTGCTGTTTTTTGTACCACTTCAAAAACAGGTATTCATATACTTCCAATTTTGATCTCTTTATCCTGGATTCCAGAACAACCTTATGAATGAAAAACTAACACTACTTGAAAAGGATGGAGAACGTATTTTTACTGTAGAACACCATCCGCAAGAGAGTAAACCTGAGAGAGCATATATTTTTGTACACCCATTTGCTGAAGAGAAGCTTTGGAGCCACAGAGTTTATGTCTCAACTGCAAGAGCCTTCTGTGATAAGGGGGTGTTTGTAGCGCGTTTCGATTTTAGGGGGCATGGAGATAGTGATGGCGAATTTCTTGACTCATCATTAGAGGGGCATATCTCAGACCTCAATAGTGTCATAGATCATGTTAAATCAATATGTCCATCCGCCACTACTATCGGTTTACTCGGTTTAAGGCTAGGCGGAACAATCGCTGTCATTACTGCAGAATCAAGAGATGATATTGATGAGTTGATCCTTTGGGATCCAGTCCTTAGTGGCGATAGGTATATGCAAGAAATATTAAGAAGTAATCTTGCTGCTCAAATGGCTGTGAAAGGTAAAGTCGAGATAACTCGCGACGACCTGATTGAGCAGATGAAGTCAGGTCAGCCAATTAACATTGAAGGCTACTATCTTAGATACCCCTATTTTGAAGAACTCTCATCAATTGATCTTGTAAAACTGGACTATCCTGATCGTATGCGCTGTTGTTTGCTTCAAATTGTTAGAAACCCAAAGCAGCCATTTAATAAACAGTATCAAGCCTACATTGAAAAATTTTCCGGTAATTCAATCATCGATAAAGCACATGAAGAGCAGTTCTGGAAAGAGATCAAAACCTTTTATAACAAGGCTGATAATCTCGTAAATCGATCATTAGAATGGTTAGAATAAAGATGCAAACGACGCCAGTTATATTTGAAAATCGAGATGGTTATAAATTATTTGGAGTGCTGGAGAAGCCTGATACGGTAGAAAGCAGCGTAACAGTCCTTCTATTGTCACCAGGTATAAAGATGCGTGTCGGGCCGCACCGTCTATATAATAAACTTTCCAAAAAACTTGTTGATCTTGGTGTTAATGTATTCAGGTTTGATTTTTACGGTCTGGGTGATTCTGAAGGTGATATAGATGAGTCTGTTTTGGTCAATGTTTACAATAGTATCCAGGATGGAAGATTTGTAAACGATACTGTCGATGCAATTGACTGGTTGGAAAAAGAGCAGGCCCAGTCTCAGTTCATACTCGGCGGCCTCTGCGGTGGTGCTATAACAGGGCTTCTTACTGGCTGCGACGATGATAGAGTCACAGGACTGCTTGCACTTGGCCTGATCAATGTATTTGAAGGTGGTGAAGATAATTTCAGTAAATTCGTTACAGAAGGTCATCTTTCATCATTAAAAGAGGGGTATATCAAAAAACTGACAGATTTTGATTCTTGGAAGAGATTACTCTCCTTTAAAAGTGATTACCGGTTAATCCTGAAAATATTAGTTAAGCCTTTTAGAAAAATAGTCAATAGCATCAAAAAAAGTGTAGAAAAAGACGATACTTCCGTGCTGACAATACCAAAAGAGCTGGAAGGTAGTAATGTTAATCCAAAGTTTGCACCTGCATTTTTTAAGATGCTGACAACTTCAAAAAAAATGTTGCTGATTTTCAGTGGTGCTGACAGATTACTGTGGGAGTTTGAGGAAAAGTTCGAATCCCACTATACAAAAAAGCTAAAACCCTACACATCGCAATATGAAGTCATAACCATTCCTCAGGCTAACCATATTCTGGGCCTCAAGGAGTGGGAAGACGAGATGCATGCTCATGTCGAGATCTGGATGAAACAATACTATCCGCTCAAATCGTAAACTGTGAAATGGTATTTCAACACTACTGTAACTTTAAAGTGGTGAGTGGCAGATGAAGGTGGTCTTACCACGAAAAGTGTCTCTTTAGTCGCAGTTTCATTTTCTCGCTATACTTTGAAATAATCATATAAAACAAAGGGATAGGGGTTATTGTCCGTTTTGCCCCCGGGATATCTGACTTGGTTCACACACAATACTCACCAAATCAACTAAAATTATGTTTGAATTAGGTCTAAGTATATTTAGGATTCAGGGTGTTTTTTCGGCCTATCCTTAAAGGTAGGTTTTTAGGGTGAGTGAATCGGTGTAGGAATAATATTCCTATAATATCCGCCGGCAATTATTAATTGACGATCAATTCTCATAATAATTCTGCTGGACTATGTAATCTTAGATTCTGTTAATCGATACAATTGGATTATTGAGATCGTAAGATGAAAACCTCAAACATTATATTAACTTCTCTGTTACTACTCCTTTCCAGTTCGGTCTATTCCGCACAAGGACTTCCTTTTACTACCTCATTTGAGAGTGGTGATCTAAGTGATTGGTTTTGGGGAAATCACTCGAACACCACTGTAATCAATACCCCCGATGCATTTGATGGAAACTACTGTGCACAGATGGACTATAGTGCGACTGAGAATTGGGATAATTACATGGACTACTATTTTGGTGACCATGTAACCATTTCATCACATACTCAGGGTGAGGCGGCAAATGAACTGTGGTTGAAATTCAGCGTTAAATACGCGGCTCAGGGAACGCCCAGCAATAAGCAGAAATTAGCACTGGTAAACTTTACCAACGGCCAGGATAACCAACGACGCTATCAGGTTATTATCTACAGTTATCTCGGTGAGTACGGTATTGAGCATAGCTATATTGACAGTTGGCGTTTTTTCTTGCTTCCGCAGAACGTTGGTGGCGCTGCGAGCCCTGTCAGGCCCGGCCAATGGGATACCCTCAAAGTCTATTTCAGGAACAATACGCCAGGCGCCTCAGATGGCATCGTCAGAATGTGGATCAATGGTGAACTTAAGCTAGAGCATACCAATGTAAATCTCAGAGAGTCTACCAATTTCAATCCCAACAAGCTGATAATGTCCAGCTGGAATAATGTGGATATGACGAGTGAAAATGGCACGCTTTATCAGGATGACTACTATCTTGGTGAGGTAGACCCTGATGCCGGCACACCGGTAAATGCACCACCGTCCCCTCCTGTGCTTCTCAATCAGTAACTGCTTCTTATCTTTCTCATGATCGCCAGGCTAAGCTTGGCGGTCATGAGTTCACTTCAAATACCTGTTTCTATTATGGGTCAGCTGTAGCACCCTTCGACTCATATCAACCTATTCATCAAAACTAAACGACAAACCGCAACTTAAGACTTTTGCGCAATTTTTAGGCCCATCTTTGGTCGTTAGATACAACCACCACAGCGTTTTTTACACCATTCTGCATAGGCTCCAAATCACTATTCGAGAGGAGCTTCTTGGCTATTCGCCAGAATGGGGTAATAATGGAGTGTTATATAGTGTCGTGGCTACAGCCTCTATAAACATAATTTATTAACCCGGCTGAAAGCGAACTGTTTCATCAGCGGGTTAATAGTATGTCGATATTATTTTTATCGGGGTTTTAGCTTCATTGAGTCTGTGGAGCGTGTAGAAGATATGTGTAGTGCAGAAAACCGAAAAAAAAGCATACTGATTACCATTTCAGCAATTACGGGAGGTGGGGCTGAGCACGTCGTAGAGCATCTATGCAATACATTGGATAGTAGTAAATTTGATATCCACTGCGGCTACTTTAAGGAGAGAGGAGAGCGTGGTGATGCCTTGGCAGCAAATGGTGTAAACGTTGTTCGCCTGACTGATAGTGACGAGTCAAAAACAGACTATTTCAGTTTTCTCAAGATGAGAAAGTATTGTAAAGAACATAATATAGAGCTGGTTCATGCTCACGATATACATGCTATGGTTAATGGCGCATTAATGAAGTTGACCATGCCCAGTATTAAGCTGCTCTACACTTTTCACTTTGGAAATTATCCAAATATCGATAAGAATAAGTACTATTTCGAGAAAGTCTTCACCAAAATACCAGACCAACTCATTGCCGTGGGTACCCGGCAAGCGAGTCAAATATCACGCACTTACAACATTCCTGAGAAAAGAATCAAGACTATTTACAATGGTGTACACGACTATTCGGAGACGAAACAGCCTACGGAGGGTGTTGAAAGCGGTGACAAGATTACATTTGGCTCACTAAGTACACTTACCACCCAAAAGGGCATAGAGATATTGATCGATGCTGTTGAGATGCTTAATGAGAAGCACCCTGAGAAGTTTTCCATGGTAATTGTGGGAGATGGTGAACTGAAAGATAAATTAAAAGCGCTCTCTAAGGAAAAGAATCTTGATAATGTAATCACTTTCGCAGGTTGGGTGCGCGATGCAAACATCAATATGCTTCCAGATTTTGATGTATTCGTACAGAGTTCAAAGTGGGAAGCGATGTCAGTCGTTATTCTAGAGGCGATGTCTGCCAGTAAACCAATTGTGGCAACAAACGTGGGTGAAAATCATGTGGTATTGGAAAATGAGAAGTCAGCCTTAATTGTCCCACCCAATGACCCCAGGCAGCTTGCTGATGCTATGGAGCGAGTGCTTGAAGATAAGGCGCTAAGGGATAGATTGGGTGCGAACGCCAGGCAGCGGTTTGGGGATAATTATACCGTTGAAAAAATGGCAGAGAATTACGATCGTCTGTTCTCTGACATGCTTGTGTGATATCTATTAAGGAATCTGCTCTATTCATGCAGAAAGAAAAAAGCCCCCTTGCGGGGGCTTGAAAATGCCAGTTGACTCACTAGGGTGTGCTTATTTGTGCACGCCCAGCTTTTCGCGCCAGCCTGGGAAAATCGCATCTGCATCAAGAGGGAAGGACTCGAAAGCACGAGCAAATTCTTTGTGCTCTTTCGCCCATTCGATTGGGTCAGCACCAGCCTTCCAGCACTCATACGCCTGACGCAATGAAGTGGCGCCAGCTGCAGGGCTATCAATGTGACCGTAAGAGCCGCCGCCAGCAGTGTTGATTACATTGCCATGTCCGAGGTTTTCAAAGAAACCTGGAAGGCGAAGGGCATTCATGCCACCGGAGATGATTGGAGTGGTAGGTTTCATGCCATACCATTTCTGGTTATAAGCTGGACCTTGATACTCATCACGCTCAATGATGTAAGCAATTGCACGGTCATCCTTATCGCCTTCCATTTTTCCGTAGCCCATGGTTCCAACATGGATACCGGACGCACCCTGCAATCTTGACATTTTAGCCAGTACATAAGCAGTGTAACCACGCTTGGCACTAGGGGAGGTAACCGCACCATGGCCAGCACGATGATAGTGGAGATACTGGTTGGGGAAATAACGACGTGCAGTGGTAACCATTCCTGGGCCGCCTACATAACCGTCAACGAGGAAGGCAACTTTGTCGGCATCAGCACCGAATGCTTCGAGGATGAATTCACCACGAGCTATCATTTCGGCGTGATCATCAGCAGTAATGTTGGCAGAGAAGAGCTTAGCTTCGCCAGTTTCATCCATGGCGCGTTTCATTGCGTCATAGACCAATGGGTAGACTTTGCGAGCTGGGCAGAAAACCTGGTTACCCTGAGGCTCATCATTTTTAATAAAGTCGCCACCCAGCCAGAACTGGTAAGCTGCTGATGCAAATGGTTCAGGACGCAGGCCAAGTTTTGGTTTGATGATGGTTCCGGAAATATAGCCGCCATCAACAACAGGGCGACCCAGGATGCGCCACAGGTCTGAGATGTCTTTTGCAGGACCATCAAACAGCTGAATGGCACGAGGTGGCATGAAGAAGTCATACATTTTTGCATGTTCAACATCACCCATGCCTTGGTTGTTACCAATGGTCAGGGTCAGGAAAGAGACCAGCATCATGCGTCCATCTGTGATATTGCGATCGAACAGATCAATGGGGTATGCAATACGCATCTCTTCGGAAGCTTCGTCAATTAGATAGACTAATGCATCGACGCCTTTGGTAAAGTCATCAGTGGTGGAGACTTCAACATTAGTACCAGTAGAAGATTCTGCTGCGAAGTGAGCTGCAACTTCTAAAAAGCCGTAGCCGCTTTTAGGCTTCATTTTATAAGCACAAAGGATGTGTTGACCGCCTGCAATTAAATCCTCTTCCTTCAAACTCAGGTCTGAGTAACGCGATGATTGGTCTAATGCCATTAATCTGCTCCAAATAATTGAATTATTAACGAAATATTTCCGATTTAAACTCTATATCCCAGTTAAATATAGGGAATTGGCTGCAAACCTTACAGTCTGTAGGTATATAAGTAAACAAAAATAAGCTGATTGAAACCATAAGTAAATACTTATGGTCATCTCTTTTTTATCTGAATATCAGATCCGAAGAAAGATATGCGGGTAGAGTGCTTGTTTTCAGCCAGGATTAACCTAGTCTTCATTATGTAAGGATGAAGATGTGTGGGAGGAGTGAAGCAAGTTACCTGTTTCTATCCTGAAGCAGAAATAAATAGAATAACTACTGTCTTCAGCTTGTCACGATTAAAAATCTCATCTCAAGGCGGATATATTCCAGGGAATCAGATATTACAGGTGGATATTGATTCTTTCATAGTGGTTCAATGCAAATCGCAGGCGTTTGTGCCATGAGTAAGACCAATAAGTTTGTGTCGTTGTTTTTTTGCTTTGCCAGAGTGGGTCTTCTCATCTCGGCCTTGGCTCCAGCGTTTGCAGTTACTTCCGAAGTATTGGTGCTCGGCGTACACCCATATCGCCCGCATAGTGAACTTGAACTGATGTTCCAGCCGATGGCTGATTTCCTGAGTCAGCAGATCAAGCGGAAGATTGAAGTCCGTATTGGCGATTCATATCAATCCCACCACGATGCCATCATTAATGGTGACGTTGATATTGCTTATATTGGTCCCTCTCTGTTTGTTAGTGTGTTCGATGAACATGTAGATATTCCGGTGTTGGCCAGATTAGAGGTTAATGGCAAGCCAACGTTTATAGGAAAGATCATTGTTAGGGAGAGTAGTGGATTTCATAAGCTCGAGGATCTAAAAAAGCACCGTTTCGCTTTTGGCAGCCCTTCGTCAACTATGAGTCATTTGGTGCCAAGACAAATGTTACATGATGAAGGCATCGATATTGATGATTTTTCCGGACACCATTTTTACAACAACCACAACAATGTTGCGTTGGCTGTATTGGCAGGTGATGCTGATGCAGGGGCTGTAAAAGAGGCTATCTATGAAAAGTATAAAGAGCGTGGAATTGTTGCTATAGGAGACACCGCGGAAGTATCTGAACACTTATTTATCGCATCTACGAAATTGGATCCCCAGATTCTTAGGAAATTGAAGTATGCAATGCTTAGCCTGAATCAAGATAATCCATCTACATCTTCAGTGTTGAAACCGATAAAACAGACGGCTACTGCTCTGGTTGATGCTAGCTCGAAAGATTATCAAGGATTACGGGATATTTTGAATGCACTTCGGAGTCGAGGTGTTAAATGGTAAATGAATCCAGACGTAGATCATCATTTTTCACTGTCACTATTTCCACAATAATATTTATGTGTTTACTGATTGGTGCGATTGGTGTTTTTGTGAGCCACCAACATGATCATCATATTGGCATCACAAAAGCTTTGGCTGAAGGGCAAATGGAAGTTATCTCCTTTATCACAAAAGAGGAGTTACAAAAAGGTAACTACGACTCTTTAGCGCTACTTTTTAAACAGTGGGCTGTTCAATATATAGAGATTGATGAAGTTGAGCTGGTATCGAAAAACGGTTTTATGATAGCGGGCTATGGTCCACTGAAGCCATCTGTTCGACGCTATATTCTGAATAGAGAAATCACATATTCATATCGAGGAAGAGCAAACCTGCTGCTGGCCTACAGCCTTGAAGGCGCATACAAAATGACCAATGATTTGATATTTCAGATGGTCATTGCAGGGTTAAGCATCTCGTCTGTTTTTGGTTTGCTTATTTTTCAATTCGCTTCTCGAAGGCAGGAAGCTGATCTGCTTAGCAATATGGTGGATGAGTTACAGGATGCTGAGTCCAGAAATAAACGCTTGGCTGCCTATCCTCGAGCTAACCCGAACCCCATTGCTGCTTATGATCTAAATGGAAATGAGATCTTTTGTAATCCTGCATTCACCAGATTAATAGGTCTTTTACACGCAGATGACAGTGGAGTTGTTTTACCTGAGAATCATCGAGAGATACTTGCAAGAATGGGGCAGGGTGAGCATCAACTCTATGCGGAAGTAGATGCAGGCTATAAGCATCTACTTCTCCACTATCAATGGATAGACCTGGTGAAAGAGGTCTACGTCTATATACAGGATATTACGGCCCTGAGACTGGCAGAGCAGGCATTGATAGATGAGCGAAATCAGGCGCGTACTACACTCTCATCCATTGCTGATGCGGTTGTGACGACTGATACCAGCGGTCGAATAGTTTACCTCAATGAGTCAGCAGAAAATATTATCAAGCAGGATTCAGATAAAATTATCGGTAAGCGATTTGAGAATATATTTATATTAATGGATGAAGATAATAAAACACCAATAGTTAATTCACTTCTTCAGGCTCAACTCAATAAGTCAGATACTGTATTCAGTACACAGGCTATTTTAGCGCTCACAGATGGGGATACGCTGAATGTAAGTGTTACTGCGACCTCTATTATCAGTCGGGAGAGTCAAAGCTCAGGTGTAGTGGTCGTCATACGGGATGTTACTCGAGAAAAACGTCTACAAGAGGAGTTGTATCGCCAAGCCAGTCACGACAACCTTACAGCCCTGATGAATCGAAATGCATTTGAGACACACCTCGAATTGGCGCTTGAGTCAGCACATGGCAGGGGGCATGAACATATCCTTTGCTTCATGGATTTGGACCAATTCAAGGTTGTGAATGATACCTGTGGGCATGTGGCGGGTGATGAGTTATTGCGCCAGATTGCAACAATTATGCGAAGACATTTTCGTGGAAGTGATGTGTTGGCGAGGATTGGTGGAGATGAGTTTGGTTCTATACTGAGTGATTGTCCGCTTGCGATGGCGCTGGAACGTGTAGATCGGCTTCGTAATGAAGTACATGAGCATACATTTACCTGGGAAGGCCACAGTTTCAGAGTTAGCATAAGTATAGGTGTAGTTCAGATAGATCAATACAGTGAGAGCGCCTCAATATTGATGAGTTCAGTTGATTCAGCTTGCTATTCCGCTAAAGATGAAGGCAGAAATTGCGTCCATGTTTATGAGCAAGATAGGGACTCCTCGAAGCGGTTATTAGGGCAAATGCAATGGGTTTCGCAGATAAATAGTGCATTGGAAGAGGAGAGGTTGTTGCTTTATGTACAACCTATAGTTGACCTGCATAGTGTTGGTTTAGAGACAAAAGCTGTAGAGATACTGGTCAGAATGAGATCGCAAGATGGTGAATTGATACCACCTGGCGCATTCCTTCCTTCAGCTGAGCGTTACGACTTGATAGATCGTATTGACTATTGGGTTATCGAACAAGTTATGCGCCTCTTGATGAAATCAAAAGCAGAGTATCCTGATTGTTTTATAAATATATCTGGCGCGACATTAAGTCGTAAAAAACTCTCTTTTATTCTTAAGGGTCTATTCAAAAAATATGAAATTAATCCACGAAAACTGATTTTTGAAGTAACAGAAACAGCTGCAATTCAGAATTTATCGAGTGCTTTGACAATGATTCATGATTTGCGGGAGATCGGTTGTCGTTTTGCGCTGGATGACTTTGGCTCGGGCCTCTCATCGTTTGCATACCTTAAGAGCCTACCGGTAGATTATCTAAAAATTGACGGTATGTTTGTTAAGGATATGCATACAAACCCTGTAGACAGGGGTATGGTGGAAGCGATTAAGACTGTTGCTGACACTATGAAACTGACAACAATCGCAGAATTTGTTGAAGATAGTGCAATTCTGGTCGAGCTGCAGCGCATAGGTATCGATTTAGGTCAGGGATTCAGTATCGCAAAGCCCAGACCAATCGAAGAGTATCTTGCAGAGTTACATGACCAAAACAATATTATCTGGCTTTAGCTATATGGCTACATATTAGGCCAACCCTGGCAAAGGGAAATAATTCCCACGAAAGTAGAAGACAATCACGATGAAATTCATTGTGATTGTCAGGCTACTGCATAATAAATCTTAGTTAACCAGCTTATGGTACATCTGGCGACTAGCTTGACCAATCACAAGAAAGAGGATGAAGGAGATGCTAAGAGCTGAAAGGATTGCTGCGATGCTTGCCAGACCAATGCCTAGCCAAGTTAAAGTATCCATTTTAATGATCCTGAGTTACTGCTGACAGGTAGAGTGCAGAAGCTTATCATTATATTTGCATAGATGAATAGAGTAAGTTGTTATTATTTGACATGGTCGTCAGTTATTTTGATATATGTCAATTAGACATTGATTAATATGGTGGTTCTTAAAATATAAAGCCCTATAGGCAGATAATTGAACCTTTCTGTTTTTTAGCCAAATACATCTTCCTGTCTGCTCTTCTGATCAATTCGTCGATTTCGATGGTTTCACCAGGCACTATTTCAGTTATTCCTATACTTAATGAGTGCTCTGGGTATTTGCTGGAAAACTTTTCGATTATCCTTTTGCAAATATTATTTGCATTACCAATATTGCAATCTGGCAGAACCAGACAAAATTCGTCACCACCGTATCGACATGCAACATCAATATCTCTTACGCAGCATTTGAGTACCTTGCTTGTATATTTCAGAATTTCATCGCCTTTTACATGCCCTTGCTTATCATTGATCTGTTTAAAATCGTCGATATCAAGATAGACTAAAGAGAGTTTTGATTCCCGTCTTCTTGATACGGATAGCTCTCTATTGAGTATGTCCTGCATTGCCCTTCGATTGTGTATGCCTGTAAGGGCATCAAGTTTTGCCAGTTCTTCGAGTTGTTTTGTTCTCTCTGCAACTTTACCTTCAAGGCTTTCTGCATATAGTTCGGTCTTTCTTTTTTCTATTTCAATCTCTTCTACCAGGCTGGCAATATAAGTATCAAACACCAGTGTTGTATCAAAATAGAACAGGCTCTCTAAAATATTTAAAGTAGACTTCAATGTCTCACTATTATCTATATTGTTTTGTAGAGTCCTTTCTATTAACTCTTTTAAACTTTTTACTGCAGAGAGATAGAGTTTGGGTTCTACGCCTATGTGTTTGTGAACCAGGCCGATTCTCAATCTATTATTGACATATTCGGCGCCATATTCGCCAGAGAACATGTCAATCACATATTTACGCTGGGCATTCCGCAGACGTATCAATGTATCGGCGTCTCCGATCAGAAGAGAAATTTCATCAATTTCTGTCTGTTTTTCGTAAAATTCGTTGACTATTTCATCTATATTCTCTTCTATCAGATATCTATAACCAGATAGAAGTTTCAATGCTTCAGGGCTTAGATTCAATAGCCCCATACGCTGGTTAATTTCACTATCTGTAATATGCATTTGTTCCAGCAAGGTTGTATCGGTACGTCGCATGTTTGTCACGCTGCTATCTTAAGTATTAGAAGATATAGAATATTCGATAAATTAATCACTCTTTCATTCCCTTCCATTCCATTCATACATATAGCTATCATGGATATATAATACTAGCCAGGTTAATTGTATTATTAACCCGACTGAAGATGGCTATTGAGGTTCCGGGTTAATAACTTGCCAATATAGATCAAATAGATCACACTTTAACACTGTAAAAGCTACCCTTTTATTATTAGGTGTTTACTGAATCATTTTTGAGTTTGGTAACTATTAACCCGGCGACTAAGTATGTGGTCTTCAGGCTTGAAATCCCTAACAATATGATTTTTAAAAGGCAGACACACTTCGGCTGAAGACAACATACTTAGTCGCCGGGTTAATAATGTAGTGAGTCTCAACAAATATGTGCGGATAACACGATATGGCAGTTAGAAAATATGAAGGCATACATAATGATCCAAAAGGAGCGATGAATCCTACCGGTAATATTATTCGTGATGCCTGGGTATTCGGTCTGATCCCGGAAACTGAGACCTGTGAAGGATGGACGGTGCAGGGTATTGAAGCACTCTACGATAAGGTCACAACTGAGTGGGAAAAATATGGCCACTTAGTATCAAATCTGCCCCCTGATCTGGCAGAACGGCACGGCCGTATCTATCAGCAGGCAATTTCAAATGCCAAGGAAAAGGGGTGGGACCCGGAATTGGGTGAGGATGATTGAGGTCCTTGTGGCTGAAGGTATTAGTGAAATATTTTTTCGTCCTGATGAGTTGGCTTGTGAGCGCCTCACCATACCTGCGCCACTCTATAACCAATGCAGGCTGATGCTGACTCGTTGTCAGAACGAGCACATTTTTGTACCAATTCGATCAATGCAAATTCAAGCTGTGATTGATATGGAGGAGGTTATATTTGTCGACAACCTTGCCTATGCAGTCAGGGACGGAGAGGGTGGCAAGCTGATTCGTTTGGCTTGGAAGTTTCGCAGAGATAAGGAGAGAGAGAGTTTAACGGAACCTGCGCAAATAGACCTGATCTACTACGATGAGACGGCTCGGGAACTGCATGTCAGATTGATAGGTGAATTCAAAAAGGCACTCGACCTAATGTTGCAACGCGCTAAAGAGGATGGGTGCCAACCTAGAGAAAAAAGGGTTTTGCCGTTTGACAGACAAAAAAACTAAGTTCTGCTAATCGAGAGTAACTCTCGATGCTCGATAGCACACTAGGAGATCGGTGATGATCTACCCGGTTAGAGCAGCGAATACGCTGGGCAATCTTTCCGGTAGACGAGCTACGTCGTCAACAATGGAGTAACCATTTTCACCAAATATTCTTGATACATAACGGTCTGCATCAGGATCTAGTGTCAGGCAGTAGGTGTAGACACCTTGCATGGCGAGATCCTCAACTGCTTTCTTCGCATCGTGTCGAAGATATTGTGGATCACGCTCATCAATATCTGCAGGTTCACCATCAGTGACCAGTATGACAAGACGTTTTTGTGCATTTTGTTGGCTCAAGTGCCAACCTGCGTGGCGTAGTGCTGCACCCATACGGGTGGAGAGGCCGCCCTTCATGCCTGCCATCCGTGCCTTGGCTACATCGTCATAAGATTGTTCGAAATCTTTAAAGCGGTAGTATTGAACATCGTGCCGACCGTCTGATGCGAAGCCGTGTACAGCAAAGTTGTCACCTATGGAGTCAATGGCCCAGGAGAGCAGGCCAGCTGATTCGCGGGTCAGATCGAGAATGCTATCCTGCTTCTCGTAACCCTCTTCACCTTCAGCTATATCACCAATCTTTTCGTTGGTAGACTCTGAAAGGTCGAGCAGCAGAACAATCGACAGGTCACGAATATGGCGGGTTATACGGATGTTGATTCTTGGATCCGGCATAACGCCGCGGCGGATGTCGATCATCGCCCTTACAGCCGCGTTCAGATCCAGCTCCTCGCCCTCTTCATAACCACGACGACGTACGATTCCCTGCGGTTGCAGCGCATCGATCAGATGGCGGATACGCGAGGCGATAGGTTTATGTTTGGTCAGGATCTCGTCCATGATCTCGGGATCGCCAGAGCCCTGCTTACGTTCGATCACAGTCGCCCAGTCAGGGCGTGCGAGTTGTACATGGTAGTCCCACTCGTTGTAGTGGTAGGGGTCGGAGACTGGCTCTACGCCTTCCATCTGGTTGTAACTGATCCCCATGTCTTCGTAGGGGAACAGCTCCGAGGAGAGTACCAGTATCTCATCCGGGTTGTCGTGGGTCATCTCAGAGTCTAGGTCATTGACGAACTCCATCAGACTGACGTACCGACGCACCGTCTTTTGTGAAGTTGGCAGATAGTCGATCCCCTTGGATTCGAACATGTTCTCAGAGAAGTCCCAGAAATAGCGGTTGTCATCACGGTAGGGTATCGGCCATTCGGAAAGAATACGCACACTGGGGATCTTGGCGATATTAACCATTTTGTTGTAGAAATCGATACCTGCCATCCAGGCTAAACGAGGCTCATAGGGGTCTTGCTTCAGTTTGACAACGAACTCATCGGCAATCTGGTTTATCGTTTCCATCTCGTCGCGGTAATCTGGGTCCATGATGGCGCGGGTGGTACGCATCATCAGATCCATGGTCTCATGTGGTTTACTCTGGTCGTCGTTCTCACCCGGCTCAGCGGTGAAGAATTTCAGCCATAATTTGCGCAGGCCTGGAAATTCGTTGTAAGCAAGATATTCAACCCGTGCATCCTCAAAGAGTTCGATCATACGCATCTGAGCTTGAGATAATTGCTCTGCAGAGATCGGTTGTCTGGTGTAGACCATATGAGCTGCAGCGTGGGCTGTGGTTGCCCGGTAGACTTCCATGCCATCGATACCACGGAAAGGGTCGAAGGCATCGGGGACGTGAATCTGAAAATCTTCGATATAAGGACGAATACCCTGACGTGATTCGAAATCACCAGCGGTTGGTCGCATGAAGAAGGCACGTGCCCACAATGCACGTAGATAGAAGTTAAGTTTTCTCTGATTGTCGATGAACAGGGTTCCACGACGTTCGGACTGCAGAATGGATCGGGACGATTCGGTCTGAAGGCCGAAGTAGGCCAATTGACCGTCGAGATCACGTTGGTGGGCCTGTGCCCCCCACATTACCCAGCGACGTAGACCACCTAAGGTCAGTTTGGAGAGCAGTTCGTCCAGGTTTTCCATCATCGGACGCAAACCGCGTGGTGCCTTGCCGGTCATCTGGTGCAGCAGCTTGAGGAAGCCACGCATTACTTCCGCATCACCCAGCCTGGCTGCGGCCAAAGGCAGATTGGCGACGATCAGGGTAATGACGCTGCCAGAAGTGTGGGAGGCCAGTTTCATCATCGCTTCAACGATGTCAGGAATGATGTCTTCACCAACCTCTTTGGCAACGCCGGGCATCTCCTGCACGTAAGTCAGTACCAGATCCTGGCCGCGACCGAGTGTACAGAAGGCGCGCATGCCTTCGAGATAGTTTTGCAGGCCTCGCGGGGACATCACACGCTGGGCTTCGTGATACGAAGATTCGAGTGCTTCCGCATGTTCATGATCACCTTGATCGAGGCAGGTGACGTATTCGGTGAAATCGACACTCATAACATATTACTCGCTGGCTACTTAATAACCGTCCGTAGTGTTGCAAGTCGACTGCCGGGGTTGGTGCGGCAGGGCCGCACCCTACTGATCCCTCTACATCAAGAGGCTGGGCTGTCGATTAACCACTCCGAAATGCATAAGCAATTGATGCAGAGCGGTTAACTATGCGAAAAACTACATTTGCGTTTATTCGCATTCATTAGCGGACAAAATCCTAAAAATAGGTATTTACCGCGGCACTAAGGGTATCGCGCATATCCGGATCGTCGGTCAACGGAGTGACCAGTGCCATTTTACAGGCATCCATGGGGCTAATGCCCTTGCCGACCAGTTGTGCCGCATAGACCAGTAGGCGGGTGGACATACCTTCGTCCAGACCATGCCCCTTCAGGTTGCGTGAACGTTGTGCAATCTGCACCAGTTTCTCGGCGGTTGCACTGTCAACGTTGCCCTCGTGAATGACAATTTCAGTCTCGACTTCGGTATCCGGATAATCGAAGTCCATACCGCCAAAACGCTGTTTGGTCGACTGTTTGAGGTCCTTCATCAGGGATTGATAACCCGGGTTGTAGGAGATGACGATCTGGAAGTCCTCGTGGGCCTTGACCAGTTCACCCTTCTTCTCCAATGGCAGTTCGCGACGATGGTCGGTCAATGGGTGGATCACTACAGTGGTATCCTGACGGGCTTCGACCACCTCGTCGAGATAGCAGATGGCGCCTATACGGGCGGCGACGGTCAAAGGGCCGTCCTGCCACTTGGTGCCGTTGATATCGAGCAGGAAGCGCCCAACCAGGTCGGAGGCGGTCATGTCTTCGTTACAGGCTACTGTAATCAGTGGCTTTTGCAGCTTCCACGCCATGTATTCGACGAAGCGGGACTTACCGCAACCGGTGGGGCCTTTCAGCATAACCGGCATGCGGGCGTCATAAGCTGCCTGGTACATATCCACCTCGTTCTTCACCGGGCGGTAGTAGGGCTCATTACTAATCAGGTACTGGTCGCGGTTGATATCACTCATTGTCTTATTCCTTGTCGGGCATCTGCATAGGCCCGCTCTGCAGGTTCAGAAATAGATTGAAAATGGTGCTTGGCTATATACAGTATTCCTGGTGCACATAGCCAAGCATCATTGGCCAGTGGTAGTCGTTCCCCGCCCTGTAGATCGGGCGGGGAACGAGCGCTTAAGTCGGAAGTGAATCAGAACTTAAGCAGGTGTACCTCGGTAGATAACCATCGAAGCACCGGCACACTGGGCGTAGTTGTCCAGGCCCAGCAGACGCACATGGTTGTCAGGGTGAGCCTGGTGGCAGGCCTCACACTCGGCCAGGATGGCGTCGACATCGGTCTCACCGAACATGGGTAGTTTCCACATGTACCAGTAGCTGCCGGACGCGTTCTGCGGCTCGGTGTGCTCTATGGACGGATTCCAACCCTTGGAAACGATGAAGTCGATCTGGGTACGGATCTGTTCAGGGCTCATGGCCGGCAGGTAGGAGAAAGTCTCGAACTTGCGGCTGTCGGTATCTTCCAGACTGGAAGCATAATCCTGCATTTCACTCATTTGTATATACCTCAAAAATTAGTTTCGGACTCGCTTTGGCTTGCTCAGGAGTGGGGCCGGCAGAGCGCCGGCTCTCTTCTCCATGCCACTATATTGGCGGACTCCTGCAGCTCCACTCGATCCACTATTTGTGAGAAACGTCCAACTTGTCGACAGTGTCGAATTCGAACTTGATCTCTTTCCAGGTTTCCATAGCGGCTTTCAGCTCAGGGCTGTGGCCGGCGGCAGCAGTGAGAATCTCCTTACCTTCCTTCTCCAGCTCACGGCCCTGGTTACGCGCTTCAACACAAGCCTCAACCGCAACACGGTTCGCGGCTGCGCCAGCAGCATTGCCCCAGGGATGACCCAGAGTGCCGCCACCAAACTGCAGTACAGAGTCGTCACCGAAGATGCTGACCAGTGCAGGCATATGCCATACGTGGATACCACCGGAAGCAACCGGCAGAACGCCAGGCATTGCGCCCCAGTCCTGATCGAAGAAGATACCTCGTGAACGGTCTTCTTTAACGTAGGAGTCGCGCATGATGTCGATCCAACCCAGAGTCGCGTCACGGTCGCCTTCCAGCTTACCGACAACGGTACCTGAATGTAGATGATCACCACCGGAGAGACGCAGGATCTTGGTCAGTACGCGGAAGTGGATACCGTGGTGTGGGTTACGGTCAAGTACAGCGTGCATGGCGCGGTGAATGTGCAGCAGCATGCCGTTGTCCTGACACCACTGTGCCAGCTGGGTGTTCGCAGACCAGCCACCGGTGATGTAGTCGTGCATGATGATCGGCGCGCCGATCTCTTTCGCATACTCGGCACGCTTCATCATTTCGTCAGAAGTTGGTGCGGTAACGTTCAGGTAGTGACCTTTTCGCTCACCGGTTTCAGCTTCAGCTTTGTGGATCGCTTCCATAACGAAGTCAAAACGGTGTCTCCAGCGCATGAATGGCTGAGAGTTGACGTTCTCATCGTCCTTGGTGAAGTCGAGACCACCACGCAGACCTTCATAGCAGGCACGGCCGTAGTTCTTGGCAGACAGACCCAGCTTCGGTTTGATGGTACAGCCCAGCAGTGGACGACCATACTTGTTCAGCAGGTCACGCTCTACCTGGATGCCCTGAGGGGGACCATTACAGGTCATTACATAAGCGATCGGGAAGCGAATGTCTTCCAGACGCAGAGCACGCAGGGCTTTGAAGCCAAATACGTTACCAACCAGTGAGGTCATAACGTTAACTACTGAGCCCTCTTCGAACAGATCGATCGGGTAGGCAACGAAAGCATAGAAACAGGTATCGTCGCCTGGTACGTCTTCGATGGCGTAGGCGCGGCCTTTGTAGTAGTCCAGGTCGGTCAGCAGATCGGTCCATACAGTTGTCCAGGTACCGGTGGAAGACTCAGCGGCAACAGCAGCTGCAACCTCTTCACGTGGTACACCGGGCTGAGGGGTAACTTTAAAACACGCCAGTATGTCAGTGTCCTTAGGTGTGTAATCGGGCATCCAGTATGTTTCGCGGTACTCTTTTACGCCCGCATCATATTTCTTGGCCATTTTTGCGATTCCTCCAGATTTAGGATTGCGTTGCCTTGAAAATCAGCGATGGAAGGTTCTATTCCACGCGGTTGCTAATAATCAGTCTCTTTGTGCATAACACTACTCAAGGTGGATGAATTATTAGGGCAGAAGCCGATTAAGGGAAGTCAGTTCTTTTGATTGAGAGTATAAATAAATACTTATACCACTTTCGATTTGTGGTAGATTAGCTGATAGCTGTTCAAATGGGGAAAGAGGGATTAATCATGCATTTCACACTACGTCAGCTGCGTGTTTTCAAGACCGTCGCAGAGCACCTCAACTACACGCAAGCAGCGCGGACGCTGCATCTGAGTCAGCCTGCAGTCTCTATGCAGGTCAAGCAGTTGGAAGAGTCAGTCGAGTTACCCCTGTTTGAGCAGACGGGGAAAAAAATTCAATTGACTGAGGCTGGTCGGGAGGTCTTTCAGTATTGCCGCACAATATTTCAGACCATCGAAGAGATGGAGGAGGTGATTGCCTCGCTTAAGGGACTGGACACTGGACACCTGGATATCTCAGTTGCAAGTACAGTTAACTATTTCGCACCTCGTCTTCTGGCTGCGTTCAGTCGCCAGTTTCCTGGTATCGATCTACGCTTGGATGTGACCAATCGTCAGCGTCTGATGGCTCAATTACAGAGCAATGAGACAGATTTGGTATTAATGGGCCGCCCCCCAGAAGATAGCGATCTGGAGTTTGAACCATTTATGGATAATCCTCTGGTGGTAATCGCACCACCTGGCCATCCACTGGAGAGTGAGCAGCGTGTTCCTGCCAGCCGTTTGAGTGAAGAGGTTTTTATCATGCGCGAGGCGGGTTCTGGAACCCGACTCGCAATGGAGCGCTATTTTGCTGAGCAGCAGATTGAGATCAGAACCGGTATGCGGATGACACGTAATGAAGCGATAAAGCAGGCGGTGCGTGCGGGCATGGGGTTAGGCGTCGTCTCGACCCACACCATTGAACTGGAGCTTGAGACCGGGCGTTTGGTGGTGCTTGATATTGAAGGTTTCCCTCTAAAAAGGCACTGGTATCTTGTTTACCGCAGAAATAAGCGTCTGGCACCTGCCGCTAGGGCCTTTCACGATTTCGTGATGTCTGAGGCACAGCACATCAAAGATGAGCCAGTTTGAATGCAGTAAACCGGCTGAGGGGTTATAATCCTTTTTCAGCCAGTATCACCATGGAGTCGTCCAAATCATGTCAGATCAGGGCACAACGGATAACATCTCTCACAACAGGGGTGACTATCCAATCCTGAATCAAATCAATTCTCCGGGTGAGTTACGTCAACTCGATCCAATCAAACTCCGACCTCTGGCTGCAGAAATGCGTAGATTTCTGATCGACAGCGTCTCCCAGACAGGTGGCCATTTGGCGGCTGGATTGGGTGTGGTGGAGCTGACTATTGCCCTGCACTATGTTTTCAATACCCCCTATGATCGCCTGGTCTGGGATGTGGGGCATCAGGCCTATCCGCATAAGATTCTCACCGAACGGCGTGAACGTATGGGGACACTACGTAAGAAAGGGGGGCTTTCGGGCTTTCCCAAACGCAGTGAAAGTGAATATGACACCTTCGGTACAGGACACTCCAGTACCTCGATAGGTGCAGCTTTGGGTATGGCTGTTGCCTCAAAGCAGAAGGGGGAAAACCGAAAAGTCGTTGCTGTCATAGGTGATGGGGCAATGGGAGCCGGAATGGCCTTCGAGGCCCTGAATCAGGCCGGCGCACTGGATCAGGATCTGTTGGTGATCCTCAACGACAATGATATGTCGATCTCCAAACCTGTGGGTGGCTTTAGCAACCATTTGGCGAGGCTCCTTTCCGGCAAGGTCTACACCAGTATGCGTGAAGGTGGAAAATCGGCCTTGAGCCATCTGCCTCACCAGTTCAGCGACATAGTCGGTAAATGGGAAGAGCATATGAAGGGTATGGTGATGCCCGGTACCCTCTTCGAAGAGATGGGATTCAACTATATCGGTCCAATTGAGGGACACGACTTTGACACCTTGGTCGCCACACTGCACAACATGCGACATATGCGGGGCCCACGCCTGCTGCATGTTGTGACCCAGAAGGGCAGAGGTTATGTGCCTGCTGAGCAGGACCCCTGTGTCTATCATGGTGTTACCCCCTTTGATCCAGCGACAGGAAAAATGGAAAAAGGAGCTGGGCAGAAGAGCTACACACAAGTCTTTGGTGACTGGTTATGTCAGGCAGCTGAGCAGGACGAAAGATTGGTTGCGATTACTCCGGCAATGAGCGAAGGCTCTGGCATGGTCGAATATGCAAAGCGTTTTTCCCAACGTTACTTCGATGTAGGAATTGCGGAGCAACATGCTCTGACCTTCGCTGCAGGTCTGGCCTGTGAAGGTCTGAAGCCGGTGGTTGCCATCTATTCAACTTTTCTGCAGCGGGCTTATGATCAATTAATCCATGATGTTGCTCTGCAAAACCTGGATGTCACCCTGGCAGTGGATCGGGCAGGGCAGGTGGGTGCGGATGGGGCCACTCACGCCGGTTCTTTTGATCTCAGTTATGCCCGGGCTATTCCCAACATGGTGATTATGGCGCCTGGGGATGAAAATGAGTGTGCTCGATTACTGCAAACAGGCTTTAACTACACTGGTCCAGCTTTAGTCAGATACCCTCGCGGTGCAGGACCAGGTGTGGATGTTGAATCAGAGTCCATCCCTATACCCATTGGGGAGAGTGAGGTCAGAAGGCGTGGTAAGCATACCGCACTGTTGGTATTTGGAAGTCCGCTTTCAGTGGCGCATCAGGTGGCAGATCATGTCGACGCGACTTTGGTCAATATGCGATTCATCAAACCTCTGGATGAGAACATGGTTCGGGATCTTGCCAAAACGCATGAGATTCTAGTGACAATCGAAGAGAATGTAATTCAGGGTGGTGCCGGTTCTGCAGTCAATGAGTTTCTGGTCTCAGAGGGTATACAGACCAAAATGGTTAATCTTGGATTGCCGGATCGCTATCTGGATCACGCCAGCCATCAGCAACAGCTTGCAGAAGCTGGTTTGGATTATGCCGGAATTCTTGCAGCGATTGAGCGTGCCAGTCGTGAGAGTAAATTACGTCTGGCTTGATGCGTAATGTTACAGATCACACCACTCTCTGCTTTTGATGACAACTATATCTGGATGCTCAGAAATCCAGGGGCCTCACAGGCTGTGGCAGTGGATCCCGGTGATGAGACGCCAGTATTGAACTGGTTACATGAGAATGGCATGACGCTTAGTGCTGTTTTGATTACACACCACCACTATGATCATGTTGGTGGCGTGCCAGAACTCAAACAGGCCTTTCCCGAGCTGAAAGTATTTGGGCCAGCTGGGGAATCGATCAAGGGGGTTACTGAAACCTTGAGAGAGGGTGACCGGCCAGTAATTCCCGGTCTAGAGGCTGATTTTCAGGTGCTTGAAGTGCCTGGCCACACAGCTGGACATATTGCCTATTTCGGAGAAGGTGGGCTGTTTTGTGGTGATACACTGTTTGCTGCAGGTTGTGGCCGCGTTTTCGATGGTACTGCGGAGCAACTGGCGGGCTCTCTGCAACGGATTGCACAACTGCCCGAGCAAACAAAAATATATTGTGCCCATGAATATACTATGGATAATTTAGGCTTCGCCCGTTGGGTGGAACCTGAGCGTCAGGCCATTATAGAACGTATTGAGTCTGAGCAGCGAAAACGCCAAGACGGAGAGCCAACCCTGCCTTCCAGTCTGGAAGTGGAGTTGGAGACAAATCCATTTTTGCGCACAACAATAAAGAGTGTGATAGCCACTGCGGAAAAGATATCGGGTAAATCACTAACCTCCCAAGCTGAGGTTTTTAAAGTGATACGCCAATGGAAGGATAGTAAATACGATTAGAATTAAGGAATCTCTGAACAGGTTGTGGAGAGGCTTTTACCGCCAAAATCTACCCTTCCTGGATTTTTTCAGAGGTCGCCCAAGATGGGAAATTTGCCGATTGGTTTATTAAGGATCAACAAACCGTGAACACAGGGATGATGAGATGTCCTTTACAACGATAACCAAAATATCTGGTCGCAAGGATCTACCTCTTGCAACCATCCTGCTTATTCTGACTACGCTTTCTATTTTCATCATCTGGCAGTTGGATGATAACTCGGCTTTGTCTGAGATATTGTCCGACTATCAGAGTTCCGGACTTCACGAATATGAAAAGAGACAGTATGAGGCCTACCTGGAAAAGTACATGACAGTTCCAAGTGCGGCACTGTCGAAGCTGGACGACACAACACAATGGGAACAGTTTGTAAGAATTCAGTCAGATACAACATTTCAATTCTGGTTGTGGAATGGCAACTTTGATGGCGCTCAGAATCAAGACCATTTGCAATGGAAAGAGAAGCATTCACAGCTGATCAAACGCTTTAGTGACGTTACTTATATTGAGTATGGTCTGGTTGCTGGAAAGATGAATGGGCTGTCACTCTTCGGTCATATGTTTCTGCACGCAGGCGTAATACATCTGTTAAGCAATCTTATTGTCTTGGGTTTATTGGGTCTGATGGTTGAGAGACTGCTGGGTAGGGTTCTATTTCTCGGGATTTATCTTACTTCGGGATTGGTTGCGGCTATTCTCGCATTGTCTATCAATCCAGCCGGCTTGCTTCATATGGTGGGCGCTGGCGGTGCTATTTCCGGAGTCTTGGGTATGGCGACTGTTATTTTGGGACGCAGAAAAATAGCACTCTTCGAACTTTTCGGTATTAATGCCAATCAGTTGGCTCTGCCTCTATTTGTGATACTGCCGTTCTGGTTAGCCATTGAATTAATACAGCTTGCCCTATATTCCGAGAGTCAAATCCAATATTTGACTCATATTGGTTGCTTTCTTATTACAGCAACAGTAACACTACTGTTAAAACATACTAAATGGGTTTTCGGTATTGAGTTATCTGATGAGGCTGAGGGGGCATCTGATGTAACACCCAGATTGGCATCTGCTAAGGATCTTTGCCAGTCTGAAAATCACAAAGAGGCGTTACGTCTACTTCGTCGACTCTATCGGGAAGCGACTAGCAACAGCGAATTTTTGTCCCTCTACTATCAGTGCAGTCGAGCCTTGCCTGAAAGCGAAGACTTCCATCGGGCTGCCCGTGCCATTTTCAGTCTGGATGACAGAGACAGCAAATCAGTTGATTTGATTCGAGCGACCTACATCGATTATGTCAGGCTTGCCCAGCCTGGACCGAGATTTACTGAAAATATACTCTATAGATTGGCAGAGCTGTTTGTCGATCGGAAATGGTGTGATGAAGTCGATGGGATCATGTCACTGATGCATAAGAAAAGGGCTGCATGTCTCTTTGCGAGTAATCTACCCTATAGATATGCGAAATTACTTGATGAGCAGGGGCGGACTGTTGACGGTACTGAGTATCTTAAAAGTATTGTTTAACTGCTACAGGTGTGGTTGATCAGCATAGATCATGAGTATCAAGTAGGGTGGGGCCATGCCCCACCAAAAGCCGTCAGACGTCCACTATATATAAATGATCAGCATAGATCTTTATTTAAAATACAGCAACAACTTCATTTCGAATTCCAGCTTCTCTGGTGGGGCATGGCCCCACCCTACAAAACTAGCAGAGGTCATGAGTATCCACGGTAGGGTGGGGCCATGCCCCACCAAAAGGTATCAGGCGTCCACTGTTTAAGAATGATCAGCAAAGATCTTTATTTACAAATACAGCGACAACTTCATTTCGATTTCCAGCTGGGGCATGGTCCCACTCTACAAAATAGAAGTGAGTTAATGTGCTTTCCAGTTAATCTTCAGGTATACAGATTTTGTTCTCACCAACCGCCTTAAGTGTTCGATAGAAGAGAAAAGTAACCACCAGGGTAAGTACTGAAAGCAACAGCCACCCAATGATTGCAAAGCCTCTCTCATTGGTTGTCTCATACATCAGCAGAGATGCGATGGTGATCGCAGCCAATGGAAAAGAGTAGGCCCACCAGGAGAGGAAAAATTGCAATCGGCTAAAACGAATTGCCATACTTGCCAATAGCAGTGTCAGAAAGAGACCGCTGTAGTATAAGACGTGGGCAAAGTTGTCCACACCGCCATTCAATTTTACATAAGAGATAAAGCCAACTGCTGGTGGCGCGATAAGTATGAAGAAGGTGGGCATCAACTTATCTGGTAGTGGATTATGGAATAGCACGCGATAAATGATGATAGTGAAAAGCACCATCCAAAAAACGATACCTATACTGAAAAAGAACCAGGAAATTTCATAGTGCCCATGAGTTGTTCCTGCGACGGGTACCAGCACATTTCCAACCACTGGAATGAACCAGGCAGGATTGATGTGGTGGATTTCAAACTTGTCATGATGAATCCAGATATTCATGACATATAAGGTAAAGCCAAGATGAAGTGCGCTACCGATTGACCAAAGCAGATAGGAGATGGCCGGCTGTGTCTGCAGTAGTGTAATCGAGAGAAGAATAAGGCTGATAGAGACAGCTGGAAAAAAATTGAGTTTGACTGGATGGTTCAACTCTTTAACCACTTGCTCGGGATGGCGCATTAATTTCATGCTGTAAAGCACAAGTAGAATTATAAAAACAGCCACTGTGAATGGAATCAATGCCATTTCAATCCTGAATGGAAGTTGAAAGACTGCTTGGGCCTTTTCCCAGGCAATGCATAGGCCAGCCAATCCCATAACCATAGCGAAAAATGAGATTGGGAAATGAGCCAGACGAGAGTCTTCTTTCATATTGAAATTATCCGCGCAATTGCCAGTTTAAGGAACCTCTGATCAATTCGTGAACTCGCATCTTCGTCCTGAATTAATCAGAGGTTCCTTCAATGTTGACTAAAAGAGTATGTTAAAGTGCCTGGGTGGACATTGAAAAATATCAAATGCCTCATGAAGTGTGTGGGAAAGGAGTGAGCACGCTATTCCGTCTGAAATTTATCTTGATGGTTTCCACGGGTATAAAAAAGCCGCCGCGCTGAAGGCGCGGCGGCTTCATATTCCTTACCGTAGGAAGGAATCAGACGTTGCGTGCGTCCATCATACGTTCGATGATGGGTTGCAGAATGATCTCCATTGAGAAGCCCATCTTGCCGCCAGGTACGACGATCGAGTTACGTCGAGACATGAATGAGCCATCGATCATCGACAACAGATAGGGGAAGTCCATATCAAATTTCTTAGGGTCGCTGAAACGAATTACCACAAAGCTCTCATCGGGCGTAGGAATGTCACGCGCTATGAAAGGGTTTGAGGTATCCACTGTTGGTACCCGCTGGAAGTTAATGTCAGTCCGTGAAAACTGAGGTGTGACATGGTTGATGTAGTCGGGCATACGTCGCATGATGGTGTCGACGATCGCTTCTTCACTGTAGCCCCGCTCTGCATTGTCGCGGAAAATTTTCTGGATCCACTCCAGATTGACAATTGGCACTACGCCAACACCCAGATCTACATTTTTGGCGACGTCAACATCACCATCGACCACCATGCCGTGCAGACCCTCATAGAACAGCAGGTCTGTACCTTCCTCAATCTTCTCCCAAGGGGTGAATTCCCCTGGCTTCTGGTCACAGCCCAGGCGACTGTTGTGTTCAGCAGCTTCTTCAGGGCTGTGCAGGTAGTAGCGCTTGTCACCACTGCCTGTCTCGCCATAGTTCTTGAAGAGGCTCGCTATCTTATCGAAATGGTTGGCATCGGGGCCGAAATGGCTGAGTCCTTCAGACATTTTTTCGCGCATTTCAACCCGGGTGAAGCGATGGAAACTGTCGCCTTCGACAACTGCGGGTTTAATGCCATCACGATAGAAAATGTGTTCGAAAGCTCGCTTGACAGTAGTAGTGCCGGCGCCTGATGAGCCAGTTACGGCCACCACTGGATGCTTTTTTGACATGTGCTTCTCCCTAATTTAATCATTGTAATGGTTATGTCCGGCGCCCTCGATAGGAGCTGTTTTTTTATCTCCGGACCAGGTTTTGAGAAAAAAATGGTTGCCAACTATAACACGGCATTTCTCCATTTCCAGCGTATTAGGGTATAGGGGCAGCTTATACGATTGACCCTTTTCAGAAATTAATCAGGTATTTCAATATGGATAGCGTTGATGTTGCGATGCAATATCAGACGCCCTCTGATAGGTATAAAAACGTTAAAAAAGTGTGTTGTTGAGCCACAGATGGGTCTGTATGCCGATAAAAAAGCCCAACATGATCGCAGGTGTCCAGCGCAGGTGAGAGAAGAAGGTGTATTTACCATTGGACTGTCCCATCAGGGCTACACCCGCTGCGGACCCGATAGAGAGCAGGCTACCACCAATTCCAGCGGTGAGGGTGATCAGCAGCCATTGGCCGAGGGACATCTGCGGGGCCATATTCAATACCACCGACATGGTGGGTATGTTCTCCAGCACTGCAGAGGCCATGCCGATAGTAACATTGGCGGCAGTCGCGCCAAGCTGAATATAGAGGATCTCGGAAGCTATTGTCAGATAACCCAAATAACCCAGACCACTGACACAAAGGATGACACCACCAAGAAACAGCAAGGTATCCCACTCGGAGCGGGCCACTCTCAGAAAGACGTCGAAGGGCTGGCGGCTCTCAACCACCACTGAAAAATCGGCTGTTTCAGATGTGATGACCCTTTCGTTACTGGGTTCATGGGTTTTTTTCAGGTAGTAACCGAAGAATTGCAGATAGGATAGTCCGGTCATCATGCCAATGGTTGCTGGCAGCCCCAGCTGGCCCTGGAAAACCACTGCGGTGGCTATGGTGAGCAGAAACAGCCCCATGATTCGTTTTGCACCCCGACTCATTCTGACCTGCTCCTGGGGGAGGCTGAGTTTGCCCGAGGGTAGTGCAAAATGCATCATCACTGCCGGTATCAGGTAGCTGATCAATGCCGGCAGGAACAGGTTGAAAAAGGAGAAAAAATCAACACGACCGGTAGTACTGACTATGTTCTGTTGCCACACCATCAGAGTGGTGATGTCACCGAAGGGGCTATAGGCGCCGCCAGCGTTGCAGGCTAATACGACATTAACACAGGCTAAAGCAACGAAGCGGTGGTTATCCCGTTCCAGATTCAGCACAACCGCCCCCATTAGCAGGGCTGTTGAGAGATTATCCAGAAATGGTGAAAGAAAGAAGGCCGCTAAACCTGTGATCCAGAACATACGACGGTAACTGTAGCGCTGATGAGCCACCCAGGTGCGCAGAGAGAGGAATACCCGACGCTCTGTCAGAGCGTTGATATAGGTCATCACCACCAGGATAAAGAGCATCAGTTCTGCATATTGCAAGAGGCTGTGTCTTAATGCCTGTTCAGCGTGGTGTCCTCCCACGATTTGGTGGGAATACCAGCCTATAAGTCCCCAAATGATACCTGCGGCAAGCAGCATTGGCTTGGATTTTCTGAGTTCTATGAACTCTTCCACACTCACTGCCACCAGGGCGAGAATAAATACTGACAGGCCGACCAGACCAACCCAATGATTACTCATACTATAACCGCCGGCCGACATGTGTTCAGCCAGCAGAATATCCGGAGCGAAGCAGAGTAAAATGAGGATTGCCAGACGTTTAGTGAGGTTCATGATTACATCGTACTTCGGTGTTGTGTCAGTTATCCAAGCATATCATTCTACATGGCCTGTTTGATGAATTTCTGAACAGTTGTGGCGATGAGGTTTTGGTAGGTTAACAGCTGCGCCGTTAAAGCACGACGCAGCTACTGCCCGAGTTCTAGAATGCACCTGCATTGATCCAGATATGGGTTGCAATACTGGCGAGATATCCCAGTGCAATTACTGGTGCCCACTTAAGGTGGCCGAAAAAGGTATATTTACCTCGTGCTTGTCCCATCAATGCTACACCAGCAGCGGAACCGATAGAGAGCATGGAGCCACCGACACCGGCGGTCAGGGTAACCAGCAGCCACTGCCCCATGGACATGTCGGGCATCATGGTCAGAACCGCGAACATTACCGGAATGTTATCGACGATCGCGGAAAGAACCCCAACCATGACATTTGCCGGGGTTGCATTCATTGCCGCTGTTAGCTCTAAGGCGCTACCCCACTGGTTGTACATCACTTCAGACGCCATTGCCAGATAGCCGATAAAACCCAGGCCTCCGACACATAGCACGACACCGTAGAAGAAGAGTAGGGTATCCCACTCGGCTCGGGCCACCTTGTTGAACACGTCGAAGGAGACAATGTCGCCCATCTGACCGTCATGTTCAATTTCGGTAACGTCACCATTGGTCAATTGAGGGTGGTCACGATGGTAGGTCTTCTTGAGGTAAAAACCGAAAAATTGCAGATAAGCCAAGCCGGTTAACATGCCAATAACTGGAGGCATACCCAGGAAGTTGTGGAAACTCACTGCAGTAACAATGGTGGCAAGAAAGAAGACAATGATACGCTTGGCACCACGCTTCATCTCAACACTTTCACCCCCAGCATCAGGATTCTCATTGGGTACAGCAAACATCATGATTGCTGCAGGCACCAGCCAGTTGACAAGTGAGGGGACAAATAGTGCAAAAAAGGCCCAGAAATCAACAGGACCCTGAACGGTTGAGATGTTTTTCTGCCAGACCATGAGTGTGGTGATATCACCAAATGGGCTGAAGGCGCCTCCCGCATTGGCGGCCACCACTATATTGATACAGGCAAGTAGAATGAATTTGGTGTTAGTGCCCCCTACAGCGAGCACCACTGCACACATCAGCAGGGCAGTGGTGAGGTTGTCGGCTACGGGAGAGATAAAGAAGGCGAGTACGCCGGTGATCCAGAAGAGTTGACGGAAGCTAAAACCCTTACTGACTAACCATGAGCGAAGTTTTTCGAATACGTTACGCTCATCCATGGCGTTGATATAGGTCATCGCCACCAGCAGGAACAGCATCAGTTCGGCATATTCGAGCAGATTATGGCGCACCATCTCTTCCGCTGCATGGGGCATATCGTGGGTCTGATAATACCAGGCGATCAGACCCCATATCAGGCCAGCGGCGAGGATTACTGGCTTAGATTTTCTCAGATGAGTGAACTCCTCAGCCATCACCAGCAAATAAGCCACTGCAAAGATAGCGATGGCGGTAAATCCAACCCAATGCCCCGTTAAATCAAGATGATCACCATTGCCGCTGCTTGCTAAGGCAATTGCAGGCACAAATAACAATAAAAGCAGACTTGCGATATGTTTCACTAAGGTCACCCCAATTCAATTTTTTATAGATCTTCGGCACTTAAACGCACAATTCTCAATGAAGGCAGCAAGCGGGTCAACTTTTTTAACTGAACCCTTGTGACGGGTCTCGTATTCAATACTCACTATTAAAATCCGAAGCGATGGGCGGCAATAGGGTGCAGCGGTCATTGATCCCCTTGAGGGTAGCTGTGTTCGAATCATTTTCTGGCTATGAAAAAGTCTGATGGTTGAGATGTTTTGCAAATAAATGGTTGGGTCAAGTGAATAAGTCACACATCAGTTATGAGTCATGTCATTGGTGGGAACAGGCTTCTTAATGCAAGCTGACTGCAGATCGTAAAGATTTGTGGCTTGTGGATAAGCTAATGAAAAATAATAGGATTATTCCAGAAAAAGGGGAGGGGAGGCATCACGAGCTAATCCTGGCAAGGAGTGTGCTCCTGGCGCATATGTATGCGAGTAAGGTCCCCCCTGGGGATATTTTACGTTGCGTACGCAGATATTCTGAGGTGACTTTCTGGGAAGAGCTGATGTGTGTTGCCATAAATCCCAAGGCTGGCAAGTTGATTGCTATTGTCGGCAGGCATCAGGCTGAGGGCTATAGCGGCATACTTCGTCGCCACGGATCGGTTCAGTATGTACGGTTTTTCGTCGACTGGGGAGATCAGAAAGGCTACCACCCGCTGGGTTTGAGCCATTTTAAAGTCTGTGATGTCGGGCAGGACAAGGAGAAGGATGGTTATCCAATTTTTCACCTGGTCTCACTTGGCTTTGATGCTGAGCGGTATTGGGATGCATTGATGCAGGGATTCCTTCCTAAAGTGCGAGCAGTTCTCTCTTGGAATCAGGTGCCAGAACTGGATACAGAGTTTATACCGGTGTTTGGCAACCGAATCGATTCCCAGATACGAGTCGATTCAGAAAAAGAGTTAATGCTGAATTTCAATATACCGGATGGAAGTGATCTGTTTGATTCATCGACTGAGCTGTCCAACGGTTGCTAATCCGGTAACTCATTAATCTGGATGAAGGACTGAACAGTGGGTGAAGTAGCAGAAGCTGTTCATGCAGTAAAAAACCTCCCTTCCTTCTATCGGCAGTAACAAGTCAATCTTCATTGGCAAGTGAATATGTCACAACTCATCTGTGTTCCATTCGATACGCCTCAAGGCCTGAGATTTGAAATCATATAGCCATACCAGATGGAAACGGCAGCAAGCAAAACGTTTCCCAGGGAGATCAAGTCTGGTGAAGCCGACAAAGATAGCGGACTCGGGCAAAGGAAGCCCAAACCAAATAACAGACCGGAGATAGGAAGATGACTGTTCACACTGATCACGAGATGTTCATCAATCAAAATGAATCAGCTTATGGATTTGATCAAATCGATACCACCGATTCAATGGGTGTAATCAATCCAACAGGCACCCTAACAGGGGCGTTTGCCTTCAATCAGCTTCTCTTATCGAGGAAAGAGCGTGTTGAAGGGTTGGGTAAGCGTCAGCTGGATGTTGTTTTTGGCCTGCTGATACTGGTTTTGGCCAGTCCGATTATTGTATTGACTACATCTTTGATCTGGCTCAGTACCATGGGTAAGGATCCAGTCTTATATCGTCAGCTGAGAGTTGGATGGAAAGGGCGTGAGTTTTACGTCTGGAAATTCCGTAGCATGCGAACAGATGCTGAAAAGAATGGCGCTCAGATGGCAGCTAAAAACGATGCCAGAGTTACCCGAATCGGACGTTTCATTCGTAAGACACGAATCGATGAGCTGCCGCAGATTTTAAATGTCTTGAGAGGAGAGATGAGTCTGGTCGGTCCCCGCCCAGAGAGACCAGAATTCGTCTCAAAATTTCAGCGCCAGATTCGTGGATATGCTCTCAGACATCAAGTAAAGCCAGGAATCACCGGATGGGCACAAGTCAAATATCCTTATGGTGAATCAGTAGAAGATGCAGCACACAAACTCTATTACGATCTGACCTATGTGCGTAAAAACAGTGTGGTGTTTGATCTGATGATACTGCTTCGTACGATACCGGTGGTATTGACCGGACATGGGGCCAGATAGTTTGTATCTGACATGAGATGACAGTTTATTAGTAGATGCTGGACTATATATAGCGAATAAATATTTAAATAACTTGAGGATCTGAAATGACCCATACTCTCCTTGCTAAATCGTTCAGAGTCGGCAGTTGACCCTAAAGAAAGTGAAGGTCTGCATCATGCTGCACTCATTGTGTACACCACAACAGAACTGAGCTTGTTTACAGAATTCAGGGATATGCACTCGGCGATTCGAGAGGATCATCATTTCATCCTTGAACTCAAGGACGTAACTCTATATTTATCCAGGCGCTATGGGTTGCCAGAGAAGATCCTTGTTGCCCTCGGAGATGCAGCCGCTTCTTGTTGATGTTTGCTGTTAGCAATCTGACCTGAGGCGCCAGGAGTGTCTAATCGTGGCAGTTACGAATAATTTGTTTCAATTCGCTCGGCAGTGTGGAAAAACCGAATCTTTTTCACACCGAACTTGGCAGAAGTACACACCATAACTTTTTCAGATGGAAAAAGCTTAAAGTTAAGGATGCTGCAGTTAATACATTAATTAACAATCAACGACCCGGAAGGAGTTACCCTTATGTTTATTGCAAATGATAAAGCGCTATATATTGATATTCGCAGTAGTGCAGAGGTGATGCTATATGGTTCGAAAAAGGGAGTTGATGCTCACATTCCTTATTTGGGTGGCCCGGTAGATGAGTGGAATGTCTTTCTGCAAAGCTACCGTTCCTATGCCAATAACAGCTTTATTAATGATATTTTTGACCTGCTCTGTGAATTTGATCTTTATCGGGACAGTGCAATTGTTTTGGTAGCCAGATCAAAACGTAAAGGGTTATTAGCCTCAAGTATTCTCAATGTGGCGGGGTATAGCAAAGTGATCGTAAAGGAATTTAGTGGCTATGAGGATAGTAAGGAGACTGTTGGCCAAGATGGTGAAAAAGGAGAAGCATCCCCTGCAGGGGAGGTGGCAGGTGTGGTATCAGATGTCAGTGAGTTTAAAAGCTTAGTGCATTGACGCTAAATGAAATGAGCTGGCGTGAATATAATAGAATATCTAATCTGTCAAGGCACCTATACCTAAGAGGCCTTCAAAGCGTTTGGTTGATAGAACCCTCTGGATAAGCTTGATTTTCAATACCGTTATGAAGTGTTAGATTATGTCCTGAGAGGCTCGACTAAACACTTGAAAACCGTTTCGTTTCTCAATAATGATCCAAAGGGTTCTAGATGTCCATATTGGACATCAGAAACCGAGGTTATGAGGTGGTTGGCAAATTACATATAGTTTTCTGCCCACTGTTATCGTCGCACAGATTGAACCTTCTCTTACCACCATGTGCGATTCTGAGAGAATCTTGCCGTTCATGCCATGACCGTCCGGGTAGCATTTTTTGATGATTTCCTTTTTGCTCATATCTTCTTTGGATGTATCTTCTATGCAGGGTTCCACTCTTTCACCTGTGTTGGCATTCAAAATCGTGGAAGAGAAGTCTTTATTAACAGTCAGAACAATTTTTGATTCATCTTGTGTAAGAACTTTTGCATTACTGTATTTTGTGCGATTACATCCTGAGGTTAGTAGTGAGACTAGAACAAGGATTAGTAGTGTGGTTATGATTTTATTCATCTTTGTGCTCCTTTTATATACTAGAAAAGGTAAGTTGTTTTCAGGGTCATAAGGTATTCCTGTGATAAATGGAATAGGGTGGATTATCTGTAATCAAAGCCACAGTTGGGCATTTATCAAAAAAGACCGCTCAGGATAGTATGCTGATGATTGAGGTGTGCCAGTGCCAGGATTAGTGCTTTGATAATTGAATTCCTTATCGAATAAATTTTTTGTCAATATTTCAATTTTCCCCATTCTTTTGGGTAGCCGGAATCCAATTGTGAGATCTGCAACCCAAAACTGATCGCTATCCGTACTAGTGTCAATGGGGAGTATGTTTTCGATCTCCTGATCGACGTAGTTACCTGTGATTTTTGAATATAAACCAGAGGCATGAGCATAGGTTAAACCAAGGGCGGTGGTTTGGGTGAGCAGGGAGGCGGGTCTGTCAGCTTCAATGATGCCTTCAACAAAATCACGCTCAAATTTCTCATAGGAGTATTCACCTGTTATGCCAATGTTTGGATTTAACGAGTAATAGGCATAGAGTCGATGGTCTTGCTCTTTATGTGTCTCATCATTCAGGAATGTGTCATCAAACTCGTTTTCGATCTCCCGCTGAGTGATTTCGAAACCACTATGCAGATTCTCAGTGAAACTATGATCAAGTGCTAGTGCATATCGTATGGATTCTGCACCAAGATAATCATCAAAATACTGATTAAATCCTATCACTGAGGTGGGTGCTGATGTTTGGAGATTAATAATTTCAGGGCTAACTATCTTGAATGCTGCAACCCTGAAACTGGTGTCGTTCGAGATATCAATGCGGGCCCCAATTTTAGGATTGATTTTGCGTTTATCAAGGTTGAGATCGTCATCGATATCTAGATAGTCAAAGCCAACTAAAAGATTCCCTGCTGTAAAAGGATAGTTTAAATAAAGGTAAGCCGATTTTTGATTTACTTTGGCTCTCTCTTGCTCTGTAGTTATAAATCCGAAAAACTCAAAATTAAGTGTGGTCGTTTTGTCGGAAGATAAGAAGCCAAATCCTCCATCTATATCAAACTGTTCACCAGAGTATATATATTTTGCCTCGTATTGCTGACCATCACTGTCCAGTGAGACCAGGCTGCCAGTGCGGGAGTCGGAGTCTTCCAGTTTTTGTGATGAGGCAGAAAAAATGAAGTTCTGTTTAATATCTGGAGAGTAGTTTAATCCAATTCTGTAACTATCGGAGTCTATGCTTCTCTGCAATGACTGATCAAAGTTTTCCGGGTCAAATCGGAGTGTCAGGTCGCCAAAATCACCTTCTTTTTGCTTTATTTCACCCTGAATACTCAAGTCAGATGTTATCCGAAACTGTCCGAATAAATTAGTAATGGTCTGATCGCTATCGTTGTTTTCACGAAATCCATCACTGCTCTCGCGGAAGTGACCTGCGCTGATCATGCCTCGATTTGCAAATGCTCCAGCTATGATTTCACTGCCACGGGTATTATTACTGCCTGTCACACCACTTGCTTGAAAAGAGAGGCGTTGACGGTTGAATAGCGGGTTGTACTCATTCAGGCCGGCTAACGAAGGGCCGTTGTCATTAAAGGCTAACAAGTTTGTTTCGCCAGCACTTGGGCTGATGGGAGTTGTAATTTCGGGTTGTAGTAGTTGTGCTTGTAGCAACTCGCTGACTTGTGCAATTTCGTGTCGAATAACCCCAGCGTAGGCATCAGATAGGAACTGATGTACCGATGAATTTCCTGGATCTAAATTGATCGATTTCCAGCTCTCTTTAAGGGCCAGTCGCTGGAAGCCCAAATCGGTGTAGATCTCTGCCTGGCTGATATTTCTTGAGGCTTGGTCATCGTCAAGTAGAAGTCGTGAACGGTAAATCGCCCTGTTCTTATTCAGCTGATTAGCCTGTTGTATGTTATTCAAGGCATCAACTGGACTGTTCTCACTCTGCTTGAGTATCGCATCATAGAACCAGGCAGTTGGATCTAGTGGATCTCTCTGCTTGGCCAATTGAAACTGTGTGGCAGCTTCTTCGCTGCGTTTCTCTTCATAATATGCCTTGCCCAGGTAGCTGCGCAGGAGTGCGCTTCCGGGATCAAGGTGAACTGCAGTTTCCAACAGCTCCCGGCCCTGGCTGAGATTGCCTCCGCGAATGGTTACCAGACCAAGGCCCAGCCTTGGCATTGGGTCTGCCTGATCGAGTTTTATCGCCTGTTCAAAAGCGAGTTTGGCACTCTTCAGGTTAAGTTGTATCAGGTGTGCAAATCCCAGAGTTGTTTGACTTAGGGCGATCTGTGGATCGATAGCAACTGCCTTTTCTGCTGCTTCTGTTGCTTCACTCATCTGACGGAACATCAGATGGAGTTGTGACAACCTGGCCATGGCAATCGCACTCTCAGGATCAAGGCGGGTTGCCTCTTTTGCTGCTTCGAGTGCTTCTATCAATTCGAATTGACTCTGTTTGGCATAGGAGAGTGCCAGGTGAGCCGATACAGACCCGGGATTGCTCTCTATCGCCTGATTTGCCGAGCTCATGGCCTCATCGGATCGATTCTGAATCGTCGCAATGATTGAGCTTAGGGCCAGAGCATCAGCATTTTCAGGGTCAACTGCTATTAGATGCTTGATTTCCCTCTCTGCTGTTTTGATATCGCCAACTGCTAGGTTGAGTGATGCTCGATAACCCAGGGTAGAGGCATTCTCAGTGACTGGTACCTCATCCAATATTTTAAAGGCCTCAGTAATATCGCCACTACGGTAGGCTGCATAAGAGCGGAGGAGTGCTTGATTGGATGAGGTATCCTGATCACTGAAGTCGATAATCGGTGGGTAATAGAGTGTCCATTGAACCGCATCCAATGGATTGACTATTTGACTGACGACTGGGGCTTCTCCTTTGACAACTTTAGCCATTTGGCCGCTGCTGATTAAGGATTCCCCTTGCTGATTGTGAGCCCGAACCTTACCTTCAGAGACTGAAATGAGGCTCAGTTCGTCACTAACCTCTACAGTAAACTCCGTACCTTCAATGGAGGCGTTGACATAGGGGGTTACAACCTGTGCGGGGCGGGTGATACGGCTGATAAAATGGGCGATGCCTTGAATGAGATCAAGCCAGCTCGATTGCTGATCGGCGGGAGGAGAAAATCGGATGCTGCTGTTTTCGCTAAGTCGAAGAAAGGTATCATTATTGAGGTGTAATCCCACTCGGCTGCTGGCATTGACGCGCAGTTGATCACCGGGACAAAACTTGCTGTCACGTTCTACCTGCTGCCACTCCTTGCTCTCTGTTCGAAGAACTTCTACCTGACCTTGAGTTGAAACCATTCGAGCGACAACCGGTTGGCACTCATCGGCCATCAGTGCGCTGCTAAAGCCCAATCCCAAAAGCAGTATGTAGAAAAGTGGTGCAAGTTCGATTTTTATTTTAGATCTGGTAACCATGATCCTTAGTCCTGGTAGTGGTGACAACATCCATGATTTGTCCTTAATTTATACAGTGATTTATATTTTAGGCTTTTTATTCACTCGATTACACCTAAGTAGCATAATTATCCTTTATCGACAAGTAGTTATTGCTTATAAGGAGGGCTGAACTTGTCTGCTGTTTTTGTCTAGAGTGAGCTCCTGTGGGTGCTCCGACGCTCATGAAACTGCTTTATGTAGTAGTGCGTTGGGCCATCATCGGGGTACTCTTTCGCGAGCTGTTGAAATTTCTCATAGGCAATGGTTCTGCTGCCATCTTGCCACTCTACCAGGGCTTCTGTGAATTCTTCATGGAGTCTGAGCAGTTCATCACTCGCTTCCTCTGATCTGGCTGCAATTTCGTAGAGTGTGATTGGATGCTGTTTGCCGGAAACAGTGAATTTGCCTAACTCCCGGGTCTCTATACCCTGTAACTCTTTTACAAAGTCTTCTGATGCCGCGACTTGGGTACCGAGTAATTTGTTGAGGTTTTCGATGCGTGAAGTGGTGTTGACCATATCCCCCACAGCCCTGTATTCGAAGTGGTCGATAGCGCCGACATGGCTCATTACAAGTTCACCAGAGTGCAATCCGATACGTGTAATAAGCTTCGGTTCAAGATCGGAATTTTTAATGCCTTCGCCGATCTCAAGTGCGGCTTCGCAGGCCATCTGCTGCATGTTGTGCTTTGCCTGGGTTGACGGCCAGATCGCCAACATTGCATCACCGACCACATCCGATACGATTCCATTATGGGATCTGACTGGCGAGAAGAGGATCTTGAAGTAGTGATTCAAATACGTTTGCAACGCCTCCGGCTCCATCTTTTCTGCCATCGCTGTGTAGTTTTGCGCATCAGAGGCAAGGCAGACGCCATAGGCTGATTCAATCTGGCCTGCCGGTTGTCTGTTGTCACGAGCCAGGCGATCTATGACGTCTCCTGGCAGGTAGTAACCGAACAGATGGCGAAGCTGCTCTCTGCTGGTTCGCATCTGTTGATAGTGCAGAATCAAACTGATAATCAAAGCAAATGGAATTTGCAGTAGCAGAGGTATAAACCAGGGTAACCACAGGTTGAACTGTTTGAATAGCAGATAGACGGAAGTGAAATAAACCGCACCTATCACCAAGCCGCTGACAATGCCCGCGAGACCAGGCAGCAGACGAAACAGCAGGGTGATAGCGATGCCGAAACCGGTCAATAGAACAATCACCCATCCATAGGCAAGCGGTGAGAGGGTTTCCCGATAAAGTAGGTTGGAAAAAGCGGTAGCTGCGATTTCAACACCACTGATGTCCAATCCGTTGGGCTGTGAAAAGACGGTATAGAATCCATCTTTCTGTTTTGGTTGGTAGGCGCCGGCATAACCGATGAAAATTGTCTTACCTTGAAACTGGGATAATGATTCAAGAGATGCAGCGAGAACCTCCTGGATTGGATGGGTCTTGATAGTACCGGGAGGCCCATAAAAATTGAGATAGGGATAGATTGAGCCATGGTGTAAGTCGAGGGCAGCCTCCAGGTATTGGAACTGATCTTCTTGCATCCGCTGTTTGGAATGATTTTGTAATGTATCCAGCATTGAATCGAGCAGTTCCTGGTTATTACGCAAGAGCTGAGAGATCCCCTCTCTATCCAATCCAGGTGGGAATTCAGCACCAGAGTTCGTGATCAACTGTTGCACTCTTCTGCCATCTGGATCAGCTAAATGCAGGAGTGCTGCAGTTGGCAGTGAGAAATATTGCTGTTCGCCGCTGAAGATCCAGAAGCGACTGACTTTGACTGGTACCTTGGGGAGTACGAATGGGGCGAGATCGAGGGCTGCATCTGCCAGTATCCCTACCGGGGGAATCAGCCGTTCAACATAGAGAATATCATCACCGGTTTTCAACTGCTCCTGCTGCATATAGGAGACGAGCATCACATTGCCACTCTCTCGAATCGTGCGTGCCAGCAGATTATCAGCTTTGGCGTCTCTGGGTCTCTTGAAGAAGATGTCATATACGATGAGATTTACCCCTGCCTGATTAAGCTTGTTAATCAGCTCTGCATGCAGAGTGCGGGGCCACTCCGGTATCTCTTCACCCAGACCAAGTTGTGCGGCTGTCTCGCCGTTGATGGAGATGATTTCAGTATTCTGGGGGGCTGGACGCTGGCCGCGTAACTTGAAAAGCAAGCCCAGACCGAAATCTTCCTCCCAAGTGGCGCCAATCGGTAGCAAACTGATTAGTGCACCCAAAATTCCAATCGATAATCCCAGTATTAGCGCTGATCTGAACTGATATTTTTCCACAATGACCGTGCGAGATAAGTGAGAAAAGGATCACTACTGTTCATAACAGTTAAATATCACCACTGTAGAATGTGAATTTTTCTGTTACAGTTTTAAAACAAGTGCCTGAAAATAAGACCAGACTCATATAGTTTATGAACATGGTGGTTTTTAGGTAAGTGGTTGATCAAGGACAGGCTTGAGTGCCTGAACTTGGTCTATTAAGGTGCCGGGTTGTTAGCGCTCCTTCAATTTGATTGTTCACAGTGTACAACATGAAGGCGGGAAGGGAGAATGATACCGCCTATTCAGGTTGTGTGATTTTATGGCGAGGGTTTATGGAGATTAATCCTCTGCAACAGGCTAACGCTTATAGGGTAATTAACACCATGATTGAAAACGTCTCCATATTCGCCGGCATGAATCCCAGTGATCTTGCGCTAATTGAGCAGCGCATGGTCCGAAGAACCTATCCCCGAAATACAATTATTCTCTCCGAAGGTGATAACAGCGATTCCTTGTATGTAATTCTGAGTGGCAAGGTCAAAGTCTATCTCAACGATGAAAACGGCAAAGAGGCCATCATCAATTATCAGGATGAGGGTGAATATTTCGGCGAATTATCGCTGATTGATGACTATAAGAGATCTGCATCAATCATGACAACCGTCAAATCAACCATGGCCATTATGTCTAAACAGGCCTTTCACCAGGTATTGCAGAGCAATCCCAATATCTGTATCCACCTGCTGAAGGATATGGTGGGCAGGGTGAGGGCACTGACCGATGAGGTGAAGAGCCTTGCTCTCTCTGATGTATATGGGCGACTCAGTAAAACCTTGTTGAGTCTTGCTGAGGAGCGGGATGGCCAGTTGGTGATAGAAGGGCATGTCACTCAGCAGGAGTTGGCGAATCGAATTGGTGCTTCTCGAGAAATGGTTTGTCGTATTTTTAAAGACCTGGTCAAAGGCGGCTATATCAGCTCCAGCCACAATCAATATGTGATAAATAAGCAGCTACCTGCCCGTTATTGAATAGTTGCTATAACCATGCTCTTTTCAATCCTGCCTATTGAGCGTTACTTGTGCTTCGAATGAGCAATAGGGGAATGGGGCATATAAGCGTTAGATCCGCATTTGCCGATTATTAGTAAGGCGAGTTCTCGTCATATCATACTGCGTTGTCGTTCTTGTTCAGGCAATAGCCATTCACTGCGAACAATGCCTTGCCCGGCACACCGGGATTTCCCTCCAATCCATGTCCAGCTTTGAAAGGATTTGGAAAAAAGTCATATCTGAATAGTGAATATTTCACTGCGCTGCCAGCCGGTAATCCTTATTCTAATAACCATCAACTTACGGCCTCTTATACCAGTAAGGGAGAGCAGAGGATGTGGCAAAAAGGTTTCGTCATCACAATCGGCTTATTAATCGGTATCTTTTCAGCCCCTCTATGCCTGGATACCACTCGGTTCTCACATGGGCCAGGGGCTAAGACGGTCCTATCATGGGTGCAAGTCGATCAAAGTATAAGGTTCGAGCGTGGCTAGTGTGGTGTTGGAAATCATTGGTTAGGTGATCAATAGACCACACTGTTTTCAGTTAAAAGATTGTGAGGCGATCAGTTTCTTCTACTGCTCAACCTCTCATTTGGGTAGCACTCTCCATCCATGATGGAGGGTGTTTTTTTTTGACAGAGAGGTCAGGCTTTTGCTGATTCTTGAAGTTGAATAGAAGGCCTGTCAGTTCGATTCGTCTGGAAAGAGAATGCCTGGATTGAGGATTTGATGGGGATCAAACTGACGCTTGATTGCTCTCATCAGATTGAGTTCGACTGGATTGATCTCTTGATCCACGAATTGCCGCTTCACGACACCGATACCATGTTCACCCGATAGTGTTCCGCCGAGTTTCAATACCAGCTCAAATAGTGCTGCCAGACAGCGCTCACCAGCTGCCAGCTGTTGTGGATCATCCGGGTCGAGTAACAGGTTGACATGGATGTTGCCATTTCCGGCGTGGCCGAAATTGACGATCGTAATCCCTGTCTCCTGAGATAGCTTTTCCAGGGATTCGATTAACTCTGGCATGCGGGAGACAGGCACCACGACATCTTCGTTTATCTTTTTAGGGGCAATGTTGCGTAGTGCAGGAGAGAGCGCCTTACGGGTTTTCCACAGACGGGTGACCTCCTCCTGGGTCTCTGCAGTATGTATATCGAGCAGTCCCGGGACATTTGCAGCCTTGGCCACCACTGCAGTCTCTTCACCAATACAGTGTTCTGCACCATCCACTTCAATCATCAACAGTGCCCCAACCGAGGGGTCGAGTTGCAGATCAGAGAACTCTCTAACCATCTCCAAGGCAGCTTTGTCCATAAATTCCAGGGCGCAAGGGGTCACCGATTGTCCCATGATGGCCGAAACTGCTCTTGCTGCGGCATGGATGTCACGATAGCTGGCCTGCAGGGTACGTTTTGTCTCTGCCAGTGGCGTTAGTTTTAGTCGAGCTTCGGTTATGACGGCCAGGGTGCCTTCTGATCCAATCAGCAACCTTGTGAGGTCGTAACCGACGACTCCCTTGGTTGTATTAACCCCGGTATAGATTGTCTCACCACTACCGGTAACTGCCTTCAGCCCCAAAGTGCTGTCTCTGGGAGTGCCATATTTGACGGCGCGGGGGCCAGCAGAGTTGTAGGCAAGATTTCCACCAATGGTACAGACTGCGGCACTGGTAGGGTCAGGCGGCCAGAAAAAACCCTTATCTTTAATTGCTGTTTGCAGTGCTTTGTTTGTTACCCCAGGCTCAACTCTGACTAAGCGGTTGTCTGTGTCGATCTCGAGGATCTTGTTCATACGCTCCAAGGAGAGCACCACGCCTCCCTGTTGAGGGACAGTGGCCCCGGTTGTGCCTGTGCCTTTGCCTCGACTGATCAGCGGGATGTTATGTTCATAGCAGAGCCGCACCACAGCCTCTACCTGGTCATGTCGTTCCGCAAACACCACACCAGCAGGTGTCGCCTGGAGTCTGCTGTTGTCATAACCATAAGGCAGACAATCCGCAGGATCGGTAAAGACACCTTCGTTGCCGGCAATCTTCCTGAACTGGCGGATCAGATCCTGATTAAGATGGCCTGCCAATTCAGATGTACTCGAAGACACGTACTACGCGACGTACACCACTGATATGACGTACTACATTGGTAACCGCATCACCCTCTTTTTTAGTGATTAATCCAAGCAAAAATACTGTGCCCCGTTCAGTCACCACCTTGACTCTGAGTGGGTCAAAGTCCGGAATGTCGATGCCAGTCAGCTTTAATTTGACCTCAGAGGTAATGGCAACATCACGACTGTCTTCGCCAATGGATGAAGTACTGCCAATCTCTATTTCATTGACCACTCGGCGCACTTTTTCCACACCCATTGCCATCTGTTCGGCCTTGCGGCGCAAGTTGTCATTTGCTGCCTGTCCGGTCAGTAGCACTACCATGTTGTAGCTGGTGACTGAGATATTGCTCTGCTTTTCGAACTGAGGGTCTTTCTTCAGCAGATCATAGGTTTTCAGCTCAATGCTCTGATCTTCAACAATGGCCCCAGTGGTGCGTCTGTCGTGCACGATAGATGCGGTGGCCGCAGCGCCTCCAACAATGACAGCAGCGCAACCTTGCAGGGTTATTGCGGTGAGTAAAAGATAGAAAACGGTGGAAATTTTAATCTGCATAGCTTCCTCTGATGGTTATCGAGATCGTGTGGTGAGGCATATGTCCAAAGATTACTGTTTTTTTTAAATCAAATGTCGAGACAGTTGTGTGCAACTGATTTTTTTAGGTTTAACTACCCAGCAGTTGTTGGTCTACCAGGTCGCACAAACAGTGAATAATCAACAGGTGTGTCTCCTGAATACGAGCCGTAACATTCGCTGGAACCCGAATTTCGACATCCCCGGGTGCCAGGAGTTTCGCCAGTTCGCCGCCATCTTTACCGGTCAGGGCCACTACCGCCATTTCGCGTTCGTGTGCTGATTGTACAGCATGATTGACATTACTCGAATTGCCACTGGTAGAGATCGCCAATAGCAGGTCATTGGGTTGTCCCAGCGCTTCGATCTGTCGGGAAAAGATCAAAGAAAAATCGTAGTCATTACTGATTGAGGTCACAGTTGAGCTATCGGTGGTCAAGGCGATGGCTGGCAATCCAGGTCTTTCGCGTTCATAGCGGTTGAGCATTTCCGATGAGAAGTGTTGGGCGTCTCCGGCTGAGCCGCCATTACCACAACTCAAGACCTTATTGCCTTCAAGCAGTCGGTCGAATATCAGCCTTGCTCCATCTGAGATAGGTTGAGTCAAAAGAGGCAGTGCCTCGATCTTAGTCTGAATGCTCTGATTAAAAAGGGTCTGGATGCGTTCTTGGTCTTGCATCGTATTACATCGCCTTGTGATGGTTCTGGTAAGAGTTGATTTGATCGTGTTTCATTTAGTGTTAACAGGCCCTAATATAGAATAACTTTAATGTAGATCACCAACTACTTTGGATGGCATCTTTAATCCAGGTCAAACGGGGTTTGCCGGAACCGTGCAGGGCGACCACATCAAATCGGCAGGGTTGATCGTTTTGCATCTTTTGTAAATAGAGGTTGGCTGCAGCCAGAAGTTTGCGTTGCTTGCTTGTGGTAACACTTTCCAAAGCTGAACCAAAATCTTTCGATTGGCGATAACGTACTTCTACAAATACCAGCGTCTCCCGTTCCTGCATGATGAGGTCAATCTCTCCTGACTTACAGCGAAAGTTGCGCGTTACCAGCTTGAGTCCATGACGGCTCAAGTAGTCAAGTGCTTGCTGTTCAGCCCTGTCACCTTGCTGGAGATGATCAGCTTTCATCTGACCTGGGCTGGTTGAGACAGATCATGATCTGATACTGGTGGCAGTTCAGGGTTGATCGGCTCAGGGTCGTCCATATCATCATCCAATGATATGGTATTCATCGGCATCTGAATACGGGGTGCATAGCCACTGATGCGAGCTTTTCCCTGTTCCATATCGGCCCATGCCAAGAGCCGGTGAAGACGGTTATTCTTATCCAGATAGATTGTGCCGCTTTGACCATTGAACAACTTGCCGGGTTGCTGCTGCATGGATTGCAGCTGTGAAAGCAGATTGTAACTGTCGATACCCATCGCATAGAGTCTGGCATAGCGACCTCTGACACCGGGAATCAACTGTTCAAGACGTTTGCGGGAGAGGGCGCCTCCATGACTCTCTTCGAGCAGCCAGGGGGTATCGACAAAACTGATCTTGCCCAGGTCGCGATCGAGATCGGGCTGTTCAACGCCGGTGTAGATATGAGAGGTGGCCATAATGGGCAGGTTACCGGCGCGAAAAAACTTAAGCTGTGGTCTTATCTGTCTGGCTTTCTGCGGACGAGCGGCTAAAAAGATAAAGTCTGCATCCTCTCGTGTACGGGGTTCTGTCTCCAGTTTTCTGGCAAGCATATTGGACACAGCACGTATACGGGCTTGGCTTTCATTGATGTTGAGCAGCATACGAATCGGTATAGAGAAATCGTTTTCCTGTGGGTCGTATCTCTGGCTTTCGACTATCTCTCCCCCCAGGGTTTCCCAGCGCAGACGGAAGCTGTTCTCGAGGCGGCTGCCCCAATTGTTTGACGGGGTCAGAATGAGCGCTGTCCTATGTCCTTCGAGCCAGGCCCTCTCAGCAATCTGATCGGCTTCATCCTCTGGTGCGAGGCCGAATTGAAATAGATTGGGGTTGATCTCGTAGCTGCTCTCCTCAATCTGATTGAGGGCCAGTATGGGGATGTCCAGTAACTCGAGATTGGAGAGCATCTTCACCGCATCTTTATTCAGCGGGCCGACAATCATCTGAGCACCACCCAGGATGGCTTGTTGATAGATATTGAGTGTGCTTTGCAGTTCACTGCTGTCATAGAATTGCAGCTTCGGGCGATATTCCGATGGCTGCTGATACCAAGCCGCCATTAAGCCATCCCGTACAGCAGCAGCGACTTTGGCGTAGGGGCCACTGTGCGGCAGTATGATGGCGATATGGTCGTCTGGGCTGAGTCCCTGTAGCTCCAGGTAACCTGCAAGCAGGGTCTGCAGAGCCGGATGTTCGGGAAAGCGCTCACGCCAACCGGCCAGACTATTGCTCAGTACTTCCGGATCTGGCGTCTGCTCTTTGATGACTTTTGCCAGTTCCATCCAGCCTATCAGGGTGGCTGGTGGTTGAGGTTGCAGCAGGGTCAGTGCGGTATCGGTCATGGTAGACAGGGTCTGAACCAGTAACTCCTGTACTGCCTGACGCTGCTCCAGGTCATCTTCGAAGAGTTTATCGAGCACATCAAGCTCACGGGCACTCTCCAGTAGATTACCGGATAGACGAAAGATCTCGGCCATATTGCGATGGTAGTGTTGCCGTAATGCAAGTGGTGCATCGGGGCTGGGTTCTGGTTGCATCAGATCCAGCGCTTGTTCGATGTCACCCTGTAAAACCGCCAGTTCAGTACGAACCATTCTCAGTTTTAAGTTGAAATCCGGATCACTGTCAGATGGGAGAAGCTGCTTTACAAGCAGTAGACTGCGCTCCTGCTCGCCAGCCCTCAACCAATACTCTGCAGCCTCCAGCATCAGCTGTTCACGCAGTGGGGAGTCACTTTCAACAGCATAAGCCTCCAAAGCCATTGCAGCAGCAGTGTAGTCCCCAAATTCTACAAATGAGTCAATTTGCAGCCTCAGCTCAGAAGATAGTTGCTGGGATTCAGGTATCGTCTGTTTGGTGACCGTGGTACAGCCCATCTGAAACAGTAGGGTTAAGATCAGTAAAAGGGCAATGTGACGGATGATATGCATAGCTCAGTATCTGTGGCAGGATTCGGTATAATCAACCCGGCAACATAATAGATTGCTTTCAGGGCTTCAAGAACGGTCTCAAATCTAAAGACCTGGCTAATTGGCAAGGGTAACCCCCTGCTCATCTGCCTTGTTACCTTTGAATCTAATCTATATGGTTCGCTGGGTTATATTCTAGTTTCTCACACTCGGGAAGATCTGTGTCAAAGGGCGTACTTTACGTTGTCGCAACACCAATCGGCAATCTTGATGACCTGACCCCAAGGGCGGTCGAAACCCTCAAGCAGGTTGATTTCATTGCTGCAGAGGATACCAGACATACTCGTCCCCTGTTACGTCACTATGCCATCGATACCCCGATGCGGTCCTTGCACCAGTTCAATGAACAGGCAAAATTGACCTCGCTGCTGGATGCACTGTCCGAGGGAGAGTCAGTTGCTCTGGTCTCTGATGCGGGTACGCCGTTGATCAGTGATCCTGGCTTTCCTCTGGTCAGGGCCTATGCTGCTGAAGGGGGCACTATTGTACCGATACCGGGTGCGAGCGCCATGATATCGGCCCTCTCCGCAGCCGGTCTGCCAACAGATCGTTTTCTATTCGCCGGTTTTCCCCCTAGAACCCAGTCGCATCGAAAAAACTGGTTTCAGGATCTGGTTCGTGAAAGATCGACCCTGGTGTTTTATGAATCGAGTCATCGAGTGGTTGATTCTCTGGCGGACATGGTGTCTGTTTTTGGTTCAGAGAGGGAAGCTGTGATTGCTCGGGAATTGACGAAGACTTATGAGACTTTTATCAGGGGGAGTCTGAATTCAATTTTACAGACTTTGCAACAGGATGAGGATCAAAGAAAGGGTGAGTTTGTCATTCTGATTGCTGGAGAGAGTGTTGCATCCCAGACACGGGTCGAAGTGGATGTAGAACAAATGCTGATCACATTATTAGCGGAACTACCGCTCAAACAAGCCGTTTCCTTGGCAGTGGCGATTACCGGCGAGAAAAAAAATAAACTATATAATCAAGCGCTTAAGTTGTCTCATGCCTAAGATGTGAAATGTTACCAGGTCAAAAGTGAGATTTTGGACGATAATTGGACTAAATAACTGTTACTTTTATCTGACATGATGCGCTCACCACACTATTTCACAATCTTGCTCCTCTTGGTTCTGAGTCCTTACTGCCTGGCAGCAGAGAGTGAGGTTGAGTTCACGCCATTTGTCGGATATCGCTTCGGCGGCACTTTGGATGATAACCAAACAGGTCGTGCATGGGATTTTGATGAGTCGTCAGATTGGGGCTTTACTCTGAGCCAGCCGGCCTCAAAAACAACCCGCTACGAATTTCTCTACAGTCATCAGGGCACTTCGCTGGCCGACAGCACCGATCCGGACAACGCCTTCGATCTGGACGTACACTACCTCCACATGGGGGGTACTGTGGATGTCTACCAGAATCGCTTTACCCCCTATTTCTCCGGAGGTCTTGGTATGACCTATATGCAACCGGACCAGGCAGGATTCGAGAACAAGACCCGCTTTTCCCTGAGTGTCGGCGGTGGTTTGAAGTGGTATCCCACAGAGCGTCTGGGTATTCGTTTTGAACTGCGTGGTTACAGCACCCTGGTTAATTCCAATAGCAGCCTATTCTGTGACGGGGGGTGTGAGCTACAGATCAGTGGTGATGCCTTTCCTCAGTTTGAAACCAATCTGGGTCTGATCTTTCGTTTCTGAACCTCTCGTTTACCCAGCAACGTAAATAACCGGGGCCGAAAGGCCCCGGTAGAGAGGTTTAATGCCTGACTTCGATCCGTTTAGGATGTTTGTCCTCTGTCTTCGGAATGGTTATCTCGATCACGCCGTCATTCCCGCTTGCCTCAATGGCTTCTGCATCGGTATTTTCCGGAAGTGAAAACCGCCGATAGAAGATACCGTGTGAACGTTCTACACGCCTGAAATCATCCCTCTCTTCAGTCTCTTCGAACTTACGTTCTCCACGAATGCTCAGCACACCATTGTCCATGGTAATTTCGATATCTTCCGGTTTTACACCAGGAATATCTGCGCGGATGAGATAGCGATCCGTCTCTTCTTTGATATCGACAGCAGGCGCCCAATCGCCACCTACCACATGGGAGGTCTCTTCATCTCGTTGATGCAGTGGATGGAACATCCGGTCCATATCCTGACGCCAATCATCAAGTGAACGCCAGGGGTCATATCGTGTGATATTCATGATTTACCTCCTTTCCAAACGCGCTTCACATAGGAGCTGGCATCTCATAAATATGATGAGAATTTTAGCCATCTCCTAATTTGAATATGGTTCTTTTGAGGGGGATTTTCAAGCCTGGAAGAGGCTTATTTTCGATCGGTTTAGGTGTTTTGTAACTATCTGTATTGTATGTAAAAAAATGAGCTATTTCAGGGGGCTTTTACGGCCTCTTCCATGTGCTGATTTGCGCTTTTTTTGGATCGGCCTGGATGGTCTGTCAGCAGCGCGGTTACGACTCGGTTTTGCCTGTTTCCCACCCCTTCCTTCAGGGGAGGGTTGCCAGCTGGGAACCAGATGTTTTTTGCCATTTCCGATCAGGTCACTACGCCCCATGCTGGCCAGAGCATCACGCAGCAGTGGCCAGTTTTTAGGGTCGTGGTAACGCAAAAAGGCTTTATGCAAGCGTCGTTGCTTCAAGCCTTTGACAACACTCACTTTGCCCTTGTTGGGTGCAATCTTCTGTAACGGGTTTCTGCCGGTATGGTACATCGCAGACGCGATTGCCAGCGGTGTAGGTAAGAAGGCCTGAACCTGATCTGGACGAAAATTATTTTGTTTCAGCCACAGGGCCAGGTTAAGCATATCCTGATCACTGGTTCCTGGATGAGCTGCAATGAAATAGGGGATCAGATATTGCTCTTTACCCGCCTCGGCAGAATATTTATCAAACAGCTTTTTAAACTTCTCATAGCTCTCTATGCCCGGCTTCATCATCTTGCTCAGAGGTGATGATTCGGTGTGTTCCGGTGCAATTTTCAGGTATCCGCCAACGTGGTGTGTGACCAGCTCCCGGATATAGTCAGGTGAGCGCACTGCAAGGTCATAGCGCAATCCTGAGGCGATGAATATACGTTTGATCCCTGGTAGTTTGCGTGAGCGACGATAGAGATTGATCAGTGGTTTATGATCGGTATTGAGGTTAGGACAGATACCCGGAAATACACAGGATAGACGTCGGCAGGCAGCTTCAATCTTCTTATCTTTACAGGCCAGTCGATACATATTCGCAGTGGGGCCGCCCAGGTCTGAGATATGACCGGTGAAGCCAGGTACCTGGTCCCGGATTGTCTCCACCTCACGAATAATAGAGTCTTCAGAACGACTCTGAATGATTCTGCCTTCATGTTCGGTGATGGAGCAGAAGGTACACCCGCCAAAACAGCCCCGCATAATGTTCACCGAGTGGCGGATCATCTCCCAGGCAGGATTTTTGGCATCCTCATAGGCTGGATGTGGTGTTCTGGTATAGGGCAGTTCATAGACTCTGTCCAACTCCTCTGTGGTCAGAGGAATAGGTGGTGGGTTGAGCCAGACATCTCTTTTGCCATGTTGCTGTACCAGAGCCCGGGCGTTACCCGGATTGGTTTCAAGGTGAAACACTCTGGATGCGTGTGCGTAGATGATTTCGTCTTTGACCACCTGATCGTAGGAGGGCAGGCGCACTACGGTTCGTCGACGATCCAGATGACGCGGCCTTGTATGTGGCGTGAAAGTTATCTTCTGGTCGCACTTCGGAGTGTGCTGATAGGGGTCGGGATGCATGGGCTTCGGGCCTGGAGCGTCCAATTCAGAAGAGTCGATCTGATACCAGTCTTGCGGTATGCTCTGGCACATAAAACCGGTACCCCTGAGATCGGTTATCTGATCGATTTTTTCTCCTTTTGCCAATCGGTGTGCTACATCGACTATGGCTCTTTCCGCATTGCCGTAGATCAACATGTCGGCCTTTGAGTCGGGCAGTACCGAACGTCGTACCTTGTCTGACCAGTAGTCGTAGTGGGCGATGCGACGTAAGCTGGCTTCAATGCCGCCGATGATTACCGGTACCCCCTTAAAGGCTTCCCTGGCTCTCTGGGCATAGACGATGACTGAGCGGTCTGGGCGTTTGCCGGCTTCGCCGTTTGGTGTATAGGCGTCATCACTGCGGATGCGACGATCGGCAGTATAGCGATTGACCATCGAGTCCATGTTTCCGGCAGTGATACCGAAAAACAGGTTTGGCCGCCCCAGGCTTCTGAAGGCATCCGCACTACTCCAGTTCGGTTGGGCGATGATACCGACCCGAAACCCCTGAGCTTCCAGTAGTCGACCGATCAGGGCCATGCCAAAGCTTGGATGGTCAACATAGGCGTCACCAGTGACCAGAATGACGTCACAACTGTCCCAGCCCAGATCATCCATCTCCTCTCGGCTCATAGGCAATACCGGAGCAACGCCAAAACGGGCGGCCCAATATGGACGGTGGGAGAAGATGTTGGCAGGCTGTGTCATTGATCTTTGATTATACATTGCTTCACTACTGACCCGCTAACTCCCTCAACCTCTGGGTGGTTTTGTAATGGCAGGCAAGTAGTGATTTATGAGTAATTGTCTGAAGCGATCTATTGCATATCGAAATCAGGTTATAGTTAGTTATCATGATTACACGAAAATATCGCTATCTGATCGCACTTGCCCGGGAGAGACACTTTGGTAGAGCTGCAGCTGCCTGTCATGTCTCGCCTTCGACGCTCTCCGCAGCTATCCGGGATATTGAAGAGACTCTGGGTGTCAGCGTTGTCGAACGGGGCAAGCAATATACCGGTCTAACCCCTGAGGGTGAGATCGTAGTGGAGTATGCCCAGCGTGTTGCTGCACAGGTCGACGATCTGAGACAGGAGTTGGCCAGTTTGCGAGATGATTTAAGCGGGCGTCTCAGGTTGGGTGTCATTCCAACCGCAATGACCGCTGTTGCCGGTTTGACTTCAGCTTTCTGTCGTCGACACAGTGGTGTAACTGTTGAAGTGCTTTCGCTGACCAATGATGAGATTCTGGAGCGTTTGCACCATTTTGAACTCGATGCCGGAGTAGGTTATCTGAGCTCATTCAACGACAATTCACTGGTGACCGTCCCCTTGTGGTGTGAACATCATGTTCTGTTGACCGCAGAGGAGGGACCCTTTGCAGATTATGCCACTGTAACCTGGCGGGATGCCGCAACAACACCGCTCTGTCTGTTGACCCCGGACATGATGAACCGACAGACCATTGATGCTGTTTTCAAGCAAGTGGGTGCGGTGGCATCACCCACCCTGGAGACCAATTCAATTCTTACCATATTGGCCCATGTGGGCACTGGACAGTGGTCTTCAATTATTCCCCGCAGTGTATTGGAGCAGGTTGGAACACCTGATGGAGTGGTGGCGGTAGAGTTAGTAGAACCACAGGTTGACTGGGCAACAGGAGTGGTGACGCTCGCCCGTGATCCATCTCCACCAATGGTGCGGGAAATTCTGCGTCAGGCAGAAAGATTGGTTGAGTCGTTCGCTCCAGTCGAATAGGTGTTCGAAAAATCTCTCTTTGCTTTATGGGTTTTCAGGTCTAGAAAGTGGGGTTATGAAATATGAAAACAAACCTCATCTCGATGAACTGATCAAAACCTTCCGCCACAAATCTGGCGCCCTGTTGCCGTTGCTGCATGAAATCCAGGTGCTGGAGGGCTATATACCAACTGAGGCAGTAGCTACCATTGCCAAGGGGCTTAATCTCTCCCGGGCAGAAGTCCATGGCGTGATCAGCTACTACCACCACTTCCGTACCACTCAGCCTGCCCGAAATGTGATTCGATTATGCCGGGCCGAGGCATGCCAGGCCCGTGGTGGGGAGGCATTGGCTGCCCATGCAGAAGTTGCGATAGAGGGCCGGGATCTGACATTGGAGCCGGTTTACTGTCTGGGTCTTTGTGCCAGTGGACCGGCGATGCAGATCGATGAGACTGATCTGCATGCCCGTCTCTCAGTGGAAAAATTCGATGCCCTGATCGCTGGGCTGGAGGGTGAGGTATGAGCACGACTCTCTATCTGCCAGGTGATGCAAATGCACTGGCTCTGGGTGCCGATAAGGTGGCCGAAGCCATTGTTAATCAAGCCAGACAACTTGGTATCGAGATCCGTTTGGTGCGTAACGGCTCTCGTGGTCTCTTCTGGTTGGAACCCCTGCTGGAAGTGGAAACCCCAAAAGGCCGGATTGCCTATGGTCCGGTGGAAGTTGCCGATGTTCCGGGATTGTTTAAAGCCGGTTTGGCAGAGGGTGGGGATCATCCGTGCTGTCTTGGTCCAACAGAGGCAATTCCCTACCTGGCTCGCCAGAAACGGGTCAGTATGAGTCGCGTCGGTGTAGTGGATCCTCGCTCTTTGGAAGAGTATCTGGCTCATGGCGGTGGCGAAGGTTTGATGCGTGCTCGCTCGATGGCTGCTGATGAGATCGTTAAGGAGGTGACCGATTCCGGTTTGCGAGGGCGAGGTGGTGCCGCTTTTCCCACTGGTATCAAGTGGAACACCGTACTCAATACCGCAGCGGATCAGAAGTACATTGTCTGTAATGCAGATGAAGGTGACTCCGGCACTTTTGCCGATCGGCTGCTGATGGAGGGTGATCCGTTTGCGCTTTTTGAAGGCATGGCCATTGCTGGTCTTGCCGTGGGTGCTTCACAAGGCTACATCTATGTACGCTCTGAGTATCCCCATGCTGCAGCCATATTGGAACATGCACTATCGAGGGCCAGTGATTGGCTCGATGGGTTCCACATCGAATTGCGTAAGGCGGCTGGCTCCTATGTCTGCGGAGAAGAGACAGCTTTGCTTGAGAGCATCGAGGGTCGCCGTGGCATTGTGCGTAATAAGCCGCCGCTACCGGCTATCGATGGCTTGTTCGGCAAACCAACGGTGATCAACAACGTCATCAGTCTAATCAGTGTGCCGGATATTCTTGCCAAGGGTGCCGCCTTCTACCATGCCTATGGTGTGGGTCGTTCTCGAGGTACGCTGCCGTTCCAGCTTGCGGGCAACCTTAAATATGGTGGGCTGGTGGAAGTTCCCTTTGGCCTGACGTTACGCGAACTGCTCTACGAGTTTGGCGGAGGTTCTGATTCAGGAAGACCCTTACGTGCTGTTCAGGTGGGTGGCCCGCTTGGCGCCTACATGCCTGAATCCCAGTTTGATACCCCCCTATGTTACGAGGCTTTTACAGACGTTGGTGCGGTGCTTGGTCATGGCGGGATCGTGGCTTTTGACGACACAGTGGATATGGTTGGTCAGGCCCACTATGCGATGAAATTCTGCGCTGAAGAGTCTTGTGGAAAGTGTACGCCATGCAGAATCGGCTCAACCCGTGGCATGGAGGTGATTGAGCAGATCCGCGATGGTGATGTCACTCAGATTGAGTTGTTGCGCAGCCTGTGTGACACCATGCTTGATGGCTCGATGTGTGCCATGGGCGGCATGACCCCCTATCCAGTGCTCTCTGCACTAAACCATTTTGCGGAGGATTTTCAGTGAAACCGATCGATTACGGCACACCGGCGGTAAACGTCGAAGCAGAAGTAACCCTGGAGATCGATGGCGTATCTGTCACTGTACCCGAAGGTACAACTGTGATGCGCGCAGCTGTCTCAGCGGGTGTGATGATTCCCAAGTTGTGCGCAACTGACACTCTGAAACCATTTGGATCCTGTCGGCTCTGCCTGGTTGAGATCGAAGGGCGACGTGGCCATCCTGCATCCTGCACCACCCCTGCAGAAGAGGGCATGCAGGTGACTACTCAGACGCCACGTTTGGCAGAGTTGCGGCGAAATATTATGGAGTTGTATATCTCCGATCATCCTCTCGACTGCCTCACTTGTGCGGCCAACGGTGACTGTGAACTTCAAACCACAGCAGGTGTCGTTGGTTTACGTGAGGTGCGATACGGCTTTAGTGGTGCCAACCATTTCACTGAAACGGTGAAAGATGACTCCAATCCCTACTTTAGTTTTGATCCGGCTAAGTGCATCGTTTGCAACCGCTGTGTGCGGGCCTGTGAGGAGTTGCAGGGAAGCTTTGCCTTGACCATTTCAGGGCGTGGTTTCGACTCCCGGGTAACAGCAGGTCAGGGTGAATCATTCATGGCATCTGAATGTGTCTCCTGTGGTGCCTGTGTCAATGCCTGTCCAACGGCTACTCTGATCGACAAGCGTGTGGTTGAGCACGGGCTGGCTGAGCATAGTATCTCCACCACCTGCGCTTACTGTGGCGTTGGCTGTGGTTTAGAAGCAGAGATGCAGGGGGATCAAGTCGTCCGAATGACCCCCTCAAAATCGACACAAGCCAATGAAGGCCATGCCTGTGTCAAAGGGCGCTTTGCCTGGGGCTATGCAACCCATCCTGACCGCATCACCCAACCAATGATACGTGCCGATATATCAGATCCCTGGCGGCAGGTTTCATGGGAAGAAGCATTAGACTATGCCGCCTCTGAGTTTCGTCGCATTCAAATGGAACATGGTCAGAATGCGATTGGGGCATTGGTCTCGAGTCGCTGTACCAATGAAGAGGATTACTTGGTGCAGAAGTTGGTACGTACAGCTTTTGGTAACAATAATGTGGATACCTGTGCGCGGGTCTGCCACTCTCCAACAGGTTATGGTCTAGGCCAAACCTTTGGTACCTCTGCAGGCACCCAAACCTTTAAGTCTGTGGAGCAGGCCGATGTGATTATGGTCATCGGTGCTAATCCTGCTGCTGCTCATCCGGTGTTTGGTTCACGAATTCGTCAGCGGGTACGACAGGGCGCAAAACTGATTGTTATCGATCCCCGAGAGACTGAGATGGTGGATGCGCCTCATGCAGGTGCACATCACCATCTAAAACTCCGGCCTGGCACCAATGTGGCGTTGCTTACCGCCCTTGCCCATGTGGTTGTTGTTGAGGCGTTGCTGGATGAAGCCTTTATTGAGTCCCGCTGCGAGTCTGAAACCTTCGCTTACTGGCAAGCCTTCGTCTCTCGTCAAGAGAACTCTCCAGAAGCATTGTCCAATGAGATAGGGGTATCAGCGATAGAGCTTCGTGAAGCCGCAAGGGCTTATGCCAAGGCTGGCAATGCAGCCATCTACTATGGTCTTGGCGTCACTGAACATGCTCAGGGTTCCACTGCGGTGATTGCCATTGCCAACCTGGCCATGGCTACCGGTAATGTAGGTCGTGAAGGGGTGGGGGTGAATCCCCTGCGGGGTCAGAATAATGTACAGGGCTCCTGTGACATGGGCAGCTTTCCCCATGAGCTGCCTGGTTATCGCCATGTATCTGATAAAGCGACCCGTACCCTCTTTGAACGAGCTTGGGGTGTCAATCTGCAGTCCGAGCCTGGTCTGCGTATTCCCAACATGTTGGAAGCAGCTCTCGATGGTTCTTTTCTTGGTCTCTATTGTCAGGGAGAGGATCCGGTTCAATCAGATCCAAACACCCAGCATGTCCAGGCGGCATTGAAATCGATGGAGTGTGTCGTGGTGCAGGATCTGTTCCTCAACGAGACTGCGAAGTATGCACATATCTTCCTGCCCGGCGCCTCTTTCCTGGAAAAAGAGGGTACTTTCACCAATGCTGAGCGGCGCATTTCTCGTGTACGACAAGTAATGCCACCACTCTCTGGTAAGGCCGATTGGGAAGTGACTATGGGCCTGGCCAATGCTCTGGGTTATAAAATGCACTACAACCATCCAACAGAGATCATGGATGAGATAGCCTCTTTAACCCCGACCTTTTCCAGAGTGAGTTATGAAAAGCTGGATAGAATCGGCAGTATTCAATGGCCCTGTAATGAGCTGGCCCCAGAGGGGACAGCAACCATGCACACAGAGGGTTTTGTTCGGGGCAAGGGACGTTTCATGATAACCCAGTACATACCCACAGATGAGAAGATCACACCGCGATTTCCACTCTTACTAACCACAGGCCGGGTACTCTCCCAATACAATGTGGGTGCACAGACAAGGCGTACCGAGAACAACCGCTTCTTCCCTGAAGATCTTTTGGAGATTCACCCACAAGATGCAGAGGATCGTGGTATTCGGGAGGGTGACTGGGTTGGTATTCAATCCCGTAGTGGTGACACAGTCCTTCGGGCCGCTCTGACTGAGCGGGTGCAACCGGGTATCTGCTATACCACTTTCCACTTCCCGGAGAGTGGTGCAAATGTAATTACCACTGACAATTCGGATTGGGCCACCAACTGTCCTGAGTACAAGGTAACAGCAGTACAACTGGTCAGGGTTGATCAACCATCGGTATGGCAGCAGAGAAATACCGATCACGATAGTGAACAGCGTCGACTACTATCGGGAGCTGAAACGAGATGAAGCAGCAGTCCGAATTCAAAGTAATGCGACCGGGTAGGCCAATGGTTACCGATAATATCGCCGAAGAGGTACCTGTAGCCTTGGAGTATAACGGCATCTCACACGCCGTGATGCTGGCAACACCTGTTGATCTGGAGGATTTTGCACTGGGGTTCAGTCTCAGTGAGGGTATTGTGAATCGTCCCGGAGAGCTCTACGACATCGAAGTTGAGGAGACCCGTGAAGGCATAGTGATGCGATTGGAAGTTGCAGCTGCTGCATTCTTTCAGCTGAAGCAACGCCGCCGCACTCTGGCGGGCCGCACGGGGTGTGGTTTGTGTGGTACAGAGAGTCTTTCTCAAGTGACGCGTGACCTGCCAGCAGTCAATAGCAGTGCTTCACTCAGCTTTAATGCACTACTTGAAGCTGTAACCCGCTTACCGGCAGAGCAGTGGTTGCAGCAGGCAACTGGTGCAGTTCATGCGGCTTGCCATATCTCCGCAGATGGCGCCATCAATCATGTCAGGGAAGATGTTGGTCGCCACAATGCCCTGGATAAAACCCTGGGTAGTCTCGCGCGTCAGCAGCAGGTTAAGGATGGCGGTTTGTTGGTGACCAGTCGCGCCAGTTTCGAAATGGTGCAAAAGACAGCTGCACTTGGTTATAGCCTGTTGGCCGCAGTGTCAGCCCCAACTGCGGCAGCAGTTCGTTTGGCAGAGTCTCTAAATCTGACACTGATTGGTTTTCTGCGTGGAGATGATTGTGTGCTCTATACCCATGGTTCAAACCTCACTCTTGATTACCCTCATAGTATTGCTGATCGGGGTTATTCATTGATGGAGAAAATCGCATGAATGCAAACAACCTGATCAAAATGGCCAACCAGATTGGTGACTTTTTTGAAGCAATGCCTGATCCGGAACAGGCCGCTAAAGATGTGGCCGTTCACATGCTGCGATTCTGGGAACCGCGAATGAGATCCGGTTTGCTCGACTATATCGATACTTCAGGGGATGAAGTATTGAAACCTATAGTACGCGAAGCCTTGCCAATGATAAGAGATGAGAATGTAGCTGCAGAAGATTCCTGAACTCACCCATCATAAAGAGATGTGGTCGATGAGTCAGTGTTTAGCAGAAAAAATAATCAGGCCAGATTCCCAAATCACTAATGCAGCTTGTTCACTTTTAAAAGCACTGCGAGTGCTGCAAGCGCAGTCTTTTCTTCCTTACTGATCTTATTTCCGAAGATACCGAGGAAACCACCGGATGACTCGGCAACCGCTTTGCCGAACTGCAACAGAGATAATTTGAATTGCATAGCCTCATCATCACTTAATTTTAAATCAACAGCCTTTGCAATTTTCTCGATCACAGACTTAGGGTCTACTTCGCCATACAGTACATCCTTCGTCAGAGACTCCATATTTGGGATAACCTCAATCATCACATGTTGCATCATCACACTATCTCCGGCTATACCCTTTAACAACTCCTTGTGAAAACTGACAACTTCTTTTCTATCTATCGTTCCATCGGCACCAGCAACCAGGGCGAAGACGACGATTGGTGAATATAGGATGTATTTCCACTCATCATTTGAGAATTGAGCCTTATAACCACTATCTTGACTGCTACTCTCTTCCGCATCAGGTTGTTCAAAATCGCTCATAAGTTATTCATAGATAATTGGCCATAAACTCTTCAGCTTAGTGATTGCTGGATTGAATGGTCTGGATTAAGGTTTGGCAGATTGTTTCTGGCTTCTTCACTACCACTCGATTTTTGTCGTTTCCACACTATCAGAGTTGGACGTATCTCATGTTTGAAGGCCTCCTTCCATTGATTAAAGTCCAGATCATTGTGTCCGTAGATGGCCTGTTCAAGTTCATGGATAAGATACTTGATCTTGCCTGGATCTGCTTTAGGATGAAAGTCGAGGATATGTTCAGCAATGATACTGTAGGGTGCATTAGTCGGTAACCCAAGATGTTTGTTGGCCAGAAAACGCAGGGTATAGCCCCATACCTCCGGGTCGCTCTCTTCATCGACAAATCTAACACAGAAAAAGAATCGAACGGACAGGGGGAGTGCTCCTACAAGTTTACGACGCCAGCGATGCCACCTTGCTACAGGATTAAGAACAGCAGTGGTTGCCCGTAGTTTATCCTTTAGTGGTGAAAATGCCGGTGCCATACGGCGCATTGGATCTTTTAGAAAAACTACCAGAGGCTCCAATGGAGAAGATTGATCATCACTCTTTTTACGATGGGTGAACCATAGCGCCATCCAATATCCAAAAATAATTCCGAAAACCACGGCCAGAGGAATCCAGAAGGCCGCTGAGGTTCCAGAGGGAAACAATGAAGCTTCAGATGAAAACAGGCCGTTATCCTTCCGCGTACCGCTGACAGCAATCGGATGCAGTGGCACCGAGGCACGTTGTGGCATCTCTGTTCTGGTATTCCACCAGTTGATACTCATTTGAGGTAATTTCAGATCTCCACCAAATTGAGGCACCAAAGTGAAGCTTTCAATTCGACGACCAATGATCCTATTGGATTTTTTTTCCAGATAGGTGTCTGTTTGGTTGCTGTCCCGATAGACACGAAATGCATCACTATTCAGCTGTTGTTCAAGGCTAGGGAGTTTGTTTCCGGACAGCCCAATGGCAGTTAACTCAGTTGTGATCGGTAGGGGTTTGCCTGCAGCAGCTTTAATATTCTCAGGAAACTTGACCTTCAGTGTCAGTTGTTCCAGTGGCAGCCAGGGAGTACTTGTCGGGTCAGCTTCGCGCACAGTGAAATCAATTGGGTCAGCCATTTTAGCTTCAAACGCTCTGTTACTGCGTTGGTAGCCGACAATCTGCTCCTCACCTGTGACTCGGATTGCGGGGATTAGAAATTTTCCAGGTTTGAGCGGAGTGATTTCATAGTAGAAGTCGTTGACTATCTGCCGCTTCCCTTTGATTGTGCGTGAGTAGGTTACAGGTCCCTCTTTCAGGTTGAGAACGAAATTGCTGATTTGAGGAATATGTGGCGTGGTTGTGCGCAAATTGTTTTGGCTGATGACGCTCAGCTTGAACATCACACTCTGTTGAGTATAGGGAGCGTCTGTAGAAATCTTGGTCTCAATAAAGGGCTTTGTTAGCTGGGTATTGTAGTAACCGGGGGGGGAGTAGGTTTGTCTCCGCTGAGCAGGCCAGTTAGTGCCATAGGGGGTATTTGGCCGCTGCCCTGTGCTTGGCGCGCCTGCTTGTTGTTTGCCTGGCTGCGGGTAGTTCCACTGGCCGGGAGCCGGGCTCTGCCAATAGGGTTGACCTGGGTACTGATTGGCGTGCAGGTGACTCGACAGGGTCATCAGTGCAAGAGAGGCAAGGGTGATGGATTTTAGTGACCTGTTAGCGAGGTCGATCGATTTGAAGCGCCCAATAATGAGCTTGATCGAGGTTAGGGTCACAGCCAAAGGCTGATTTACTTGGTAAGATCCATAATGTCGAGCAGTTGAATTTTTCTTGGCAGCACTCATGTTATTGAATTGCCAGTTGAATTTGATATCAATAATGCCTCCCGATAGTCCTACCAGGGCCTGGTTTCTCTGTCTCGTCCACCACGACTGCGTAGGTACTTATATTCTTCTAGTTTGAACTGCTGCTGCATCAATTGTGTTGGGTCGCCTTCAACCTGGTCTAACCACTGCTCCATCAATGGGTTTTTTCCAGTTAAGCGTCCACCTTCATCTTTACCACCATCTGTTTCAGACTGCCCCTCCTCAGATTGGGGCAGATTGCTTTGGTCCACTTGATCCACGGCATCTGAGCGTAGTTGATCATCTGGATCTATATTTCGTTCTCCTGAATCTTGATCCAGCCTGCTGGGTGATGATTCAGTCTGCTGCTCTTCCTGATCCTGAGATTTGAGATTAGCAGACATTTCATCACTCTGTTGTGGATCATCCGATTTAGAGTTTTCTTCTTGCTCCTTGCCCTCTTCTCTCTGCTGCTCTTCATCAGTGCCTTGTTCGGACTGTTGATCCTGGTTCTCATCACTTTCAGAGGATTCTTCTTTTTCTTCAGTAGTGCCCTGTTCGGACTCTTGTTCCTGGGTTTGGTTACTCTCAGAAGATTGATCCTGTTCATCAGTAGAGCCGCTATCGCTTTTCTGCTCTTGCTCTTGCTCTTTCTCCTGCTCTCCCTGCTCAGCGTCTTCTGATTCGCCCTCGCTGCCGCTCGACTCTTGCTCCTGCTGTTCGCCTGTTTCAGATGACTCTTCCTGCTCTTCCGATTCTGAGTCTCCAGACTCCTTCTGCTCCTGCTCCTGCTCTTGCTCCTGCTCCTGCTCCTGCTCCTGCTCTTGCTCCTGCTCCTGCTCCTGCTCCTGCTCCTGCTCCTGCTCCTGCTCCTGCTCCTGCTCTTGCTCCTGTTCTTGTTCTTGTTCCTGCTCCTGCTCCTGCTCCTGCTCTTGCTCTTCTTCCTCTTGCTGCTCGGCCAACTTATCTTTTGCCAGCGCTAAATTATGTCGTGCATCTTCGTGTTCCGGATCGAGCTCCAGGACTGACTCGTAGGCATCTACTGCCTGTTCATACTCTTCCAGACGATAGTGGCTATTGCCCTGGTTATAACGTGCATCAAGTTTTACTTCATCCCGTTCTGCCAGTTTGAAATCTTTGATGGCACTTTCATAGTCACCAGTACGATAGTGGGCTACTCCACGGCGATAAGCATCCTCAAAGCCCTCTGCTGCCTCATCATAGTGTCCCTGCTTATAGTTTTCGGCGGCCTGTTGCTCATGGTTTAGAAACCAATCGGCTTGGGAGATGGATATTTGGAGCAGTAAAATAGTCAACAGGCAGAGTCTTTTCATGACGAAGACCTCCCTGGAGCAACTACTCGAAAGTAGGGCAGTAAAAATAACAACAGAGGAATCAGCAACCAGTAGAACTGTTCGTTCCAGACACGTGTCTTTTCCTGACTGCGGGTGGGGGTTCCTAACTCTTCACTGGCCAGGTCAAGGATGCGTCGACTATCCAGGTCGCGAAAATCGGCCTCTATGTATTGACCACCGCCAGCTTGTGCAATGTGTTGCAAGAGTGATTGGTTAAGCTTGGATTCGATGACACTCCCTTTTTGGTCTCTCAGTAAATCGCTTTGACCGACCCGTGCAGGTATAGGGCCGCCCCCGGGCGTGCCAACGCCAAGCGTGTGTAGTGCTATGCCCTGATTATTGAGCTTCTCTACTTTTTCGATGAATCCAGGTTCATCGAAATCTCCATCACTGATTAAAAGTATAGTGCGGCTGTTGTGTGAGGTATCACTGCCAAACAGTTGCTCGGCACGCTCTAACGCGGCGACAAGTCTGCTGCCCTGGAGGTTAGCCAGTTCTGATGTCACCGCTGGCAGTGCAGCGAGTATACTTTGGCTGTCTTCGGTAATCGGTGACACCACATGAGGGACTGTTGCAAAGGCGATCATGCCGATACGTATCTCATCATTCAACATCACCAGATCCTGAACTTCCTGCCGTGCTCGTGACAGACGGGATGGCGGGGTATCAGCCACATTCATGGAGCGTGAGATATCCATCAACACAACCAGATCACTGGTGGGTGAAAATGCCTCTATATCTGTGAAATCCCAACGTGGTCCAGCCAGAGCGATAACCAGCAGAATCCAAAGCAACGCCCAGCGGGTAAAACGGCTCCAGCGTTCATTGACACTCAGCTCTCTTATGCCCGCCAGGTGAGGCAGAAGATGCTCGTCGGCGTAGCGATGGAAGAGTCCCTGACTAGGACGTACCACGCTAAGGATCAACCAGGCGAACACCGGTATCAAGCCAAGCAGGGCAAACAACCATTCCGCTCTGGCAAAGTGGAAGCCGGTTTCAGGCATAGCCACCACCTTTCAACTGGCGCTGTCTCCCTTCGGGATAGACACCAAGGATCAACATCAGTACTAGCGCCGCAGTAAGGGGCCAATAGTAGAGAGGTTGTGGAACATAGACAGTGCGTGATTCTGCCTCAGTCTTTTCCAGTTCGTCGATTTTTTGGTAGATCTTTTCCAATGCTGCAGTATCTGTCGCTCTGAAGTAGGCGCCACCGCCAGCTTCCGCAATCTCCTGCATCGCTTGCTCGTTGAAATTGAGATCGCTGCGAGTCACGACACGACCGTTTTCCAGAATCGGAACACTCTTCTTATCACTGCCAACACCGATGCTGTAGATACGGATATTCTCCTCTCCAGCCAGCTCTGCTGCTTTCAAGGGTGGGATTGTACCGGCTGTGTTTTCTCCATCGGCGATCAATAGAAGCACCCTGGAGCCCTCGGGACGTTCTCTTAGTTTCTTTACACCTAAGCCCAAGGCATCGCCTATGGCAGTACCATCACCGGCAATACGTGGTATGACATCCTTTAGCAGACTATTTACCGCTTTGCGATCATAGGTTAGTGGGGAGAGGACATAAGCGCGGCTACCAAAGATAACCAGACCGATACGGTCGCCCTGTCGGCCATCAATAAACTTGGAGACCACACCTTTGATTACCTGCATCCGACTTACTTGTTTACCATCCAGGGTGAAGTCCAAGGCGTTCATCGAATGAGAGGCGTCAACCAGCAGCATCAGGTCATAGCCTTCTGTGCGGTTCTCTGTGTAAGGTTCCAACCACTGAGGGCGCATCAGGGCTAATACCAGAAATAACCAGATCAGAGAGAGCAGACCGACATAGAGGCGCTTACTTAAAGGAACTTTTGGACGCTTGGTTTTAAAGGCAGCTTCCAAATGAGACAGACTGGGATGTAGCAGGGTGGCTTGAAGGCCTTCTACAGATTCCTTCTTGTCAGTGGCAGGGCGAAGCCACAAATATCTGACGAGAAAAGGCAAAGCCAGTAACAGAGCCATCCAGGGCCAGTGAAATTCAAACATGGCACGCTTCCTCACTGACCCAATGGATAGCTGCATCGATCAACTGCCCCAGGGCAGCTTTATCTGTACTGTAATCCGGTGGTGCATAGGGAATTTCCAGCAGCAGACGACCCTTTTCCCGCCAGGGAAAGCCTGTGGAGTCGTTACTCTGTAGCCAGTCGAGCCATGCTTCGTCAGTCAAAGATGCGGTCATTTCCCTCCCGCAGCGTGCAATGGCTATGCGTCTTAATAATTCAGAAAGATCACTCGCAATCGGTTTGACCGGTTCCCGCTTGATGCGTTTTTTGAGTGAGATCAGGCGACGTCGTGCATCCTGTTGCCACCGTCCCAGGGGATAGAGACGACGCCTATTTATCAGCCATCCAATAACGAGAAGCAACAGCAATACAACAGCTAGCACCAACCACCATCCAGGGGCGAGTGGCCACCAGGAGACTGAGTCTATGCCTCGAATGTCGCGTAGTGGATCCATTAATGTCGGCCGAAATGCTTTGCCAGGCCACGAGTTAGTGTCAGATGAATCTCTTCATTGGTGGCGATGGGTAGCAGGGTAATACCCAGGCTGTTGGATAGTGTTGTTAGCTCTTCGCGATGCTTGTTCCAGGTTTCAGAATAGCGTGCTCTGGCTTCACGGTCATTGGTGTCTATCTCAATAGCATTGCCATCAGGTCCAACAAAGGTGACCTTACCCATTTGCGGAAGATCATGGTCAGCGGGGTCGTCTACCGGTAGGAGTACCACTGTGTGGCGTTGACAGAGTCTACCCAGGGTTTGGCGCAGACCCGATATTTCACGGTTCAAATCGGCAATGACAAAGATAAGAGAGCCTATGGTTGATCCTCTATCAACTCTCTGTAACGCTTCAGATAGACAGTCCTGATTGGGCTGGTTGGGAAGCCCTTCATGGGTCAGGGCATGTAACAGACGCCATAAGGCGCGACGGTCTTTGGTCGGTGGAAAGTATTGCATGCCTTGTTTGGAATCACCGAACAACATCCCCCCAACACGGTCATGAAGACGTGAGGCGGCCCATCCCAACAAGGCCGCAGCTTTGGCGCCCTGGATCGATTTAAAGGTACCGCGTGTACCAAAACTCATGTGAGGTCCGCAGTCGACGCACAACACGACACTCCGCTCCCGTTCCTCTCGGAAGATCTTCATGTGGGGTACGTTGGTGCGGGCTGTGACATTCCACTCCATGTTGCGAATATCGTCACCCTCGCGATACTCACGTACCTCCTCAAAATCGAGTCCAGTACCGCGAAATACCGAAGCATAGAGTCCGCTAAAGCTGGTGCCGACCAAATGGTGCGATGCAAGTCCGAGGGTATGCGCCTGATGGCGCAGCTCGAGTAAGTCGTCAATGTGTGGATGGAGACTCATAGTTACAGCGAGTGTTTACGCTAAGGGATTGCGACCATATCCAACAGACGGGAGAGAAAATCGTCTGTGGTAATACCTTCCGCCTCTGCTTCAAAGGTCAGCAGTATGCGATGGCGCAGGATCGCTGGAGCGACTGCCTGAATATGGTGTGGTGCTACAAATTCTTCGTCATCCAGCCAGGCTCGGGCTCGTGCACAGCGGGCCAAAGCGATACTGGCTCGGGGTGAAGCACCGAATCGGCACCAGCGTGTCAGATCATTGTCATAGGCCTTGGGGTTACGGCTGGCTTGCACCAGATCAACGATGTAGCTGTTGAGTTTTGGATCCAGATAGAGTTTGTTTACCTCCTGCCGGATTGCAAAAAGCTCTTCTTGACTGAGAGGATTACTGGGCGGCTCAGGCTTGTGTTGTTGCTGAGCATTATCGAGTTCGAGGATCTGCAACTCTTCATTTCGATTTGGGTACTCTACATTGGCCTGCATCAGAAAACGGTCAAGTTGTGCTTCTGGCAGGTGGTAGGTGCCCTCCTGTTCAACAGGATTTTGTGTTGCCAGCACCATGAACAGACTGGGAAGTTGATAAGTCGTTTGGCCAACCGTTATCTGATGTTCGCCCATTGCCTCCAGAAGTGCGGACTGTACCTTTGCAGGGGCTCTATTCACCTCATCCGCCAACAGGATATTGTGGAACAGGGGGCCCTGTCGAAACTCAAACTCCCCTTTCTCATGTCGGTAAATGTCAGTGCCGATAAGGTCTGACGGAAGTAGATCAGGGGTGAATTGTATGCGGTGAAAATCTCCCTCTATACCTTCAGCCAGTGCTTTCACTGCTGTGGTCTTGGCAAGCCCTGGAAGACCTTCGATAAGGAGATGACCATCACTTATAAGACAAATCAGCATACTGTCGATAAAGCTGGTTTGTCCGATTACTCGCGAAGCCAAGTGCTCGCGTAACGGGGCAAGGACGGATGAGTTCATTAACTTCTACTACTTTAGGCTGCGTTGATTATTGTTAAGCACTTAGGTATCAGACGGCGTTGCCATCTATCCCGGCTTTATTTTTGCCTGTGCTGTGTATCAGACTATCCTGGCTATTATTTCAACAGAGTGCAAGCTCTAGAAGCACTCCTAATTATTCGATTATTAGCAACTCTTAATTCACAATTCTGATTTACTAAGATTGTTCGATAGTTATCCTAGCTTGGAGCATTATTTTCTAATTTGGTTTCATGACCGCAAAAAAACAACTTCACTGGGACTATTCAGATCTTTTGTGTTCAGAGATTGCTCTCGAGCTACCTTATATAATCTGTTCACAGCAGGTTGTATCCATTGCGTCAAGTCTATTTTTACCCATGCATCTCTCCGTGTAGAGGCTTTGAGCCTTACTTAATGCCTTGAATTAAAAGAAATATTATAAACTGTTCATTTTTTTTACGATCTAATGTCTGATCCCGAATTTGCTGGCATCAGAGGCAATTTCCAGCGGTTATCAACAATGTTATCCACAGGAGCTGTGGGTAAAACTGAAAGTTTCGTATTCAAAGGGGGTTGACGATAGTTTCTGTCTATTGTTTTCAATAAGCTCTGTAACTCACTGTAATAAAAGGAATATATAAATATTCAAAATCATTTCCTCATTCATGGGTATAATCCGCCCTCATTTTGTATGTGGACCACCCTGATGATTGAGAATCTTAGAAATATCGCCATTATCGCGCACGTCGACCATGGCAAGACCACCCTTGTAGATGAACTGCTGAAACAGTCGGGTACGCTGGGTGATCGTTTTGGCAAGGTTGAGCGAGTGATGGACTCCAATGATCAGGAGCGGGAGCGGGGTATTACTATACTCTCAAAAAACACCGCTATTCGCTGGAATGACTACCGCATCAATATTGTCGATACCCCCGGGCATGCCGATTTTGGTGGAGAAGTAGAGCGGGTTCTCTCGATGGTGGATTCTGTGCTTTTGCTGGTCGATGCCCAAGAGGGTCCTATGCCGCAAACGCGATTTGTCACCGAGAAGGCTTTCCAGCATGGTCTACGCCCTATAGTTGTGGTCAACAAGATTGATAAACCAGGCTCTCGTCCTGATTGGGTAATCGACCAGGTATTCGAACTATTTGATCGTTTGGGGGCCAGTGACCATCAGTTGGATTTTCCGATTGTCTACACATCGGCGGTGGGTGGTTACGCTGGGCTTGAAAACGATATAACAGAAGGTGAAATGACACCGCTCTTCGAAGCTATTGTCAGTCACTGTCCTGCGCCGGACGTCGACCCAGAGGCGCCGTTTCAGATGCAGATATCCAATCTGGACTACAACAGCTACGTTGGTGCGATAGCTGTAGGCCGGGTAACTCGGGGTAGCGTCAAACCCAATCAGCAGGTGGTTGTTGCGAAGTATGATGGTGAGCAGCATCGGGCCAAGATCGGTGTGGTCTATGGCTACCTTGGTCTCGAACGGTTCGAAGTGAAAGAGGCGAGCGCAGGGGATATCATCGCAATCAGCGGTATGGAGGCTCCAAATGTCTCTGATACTTTGTGTGATCCTGAAAATATTGAGCGCATGCCACCATTGACTGTGGATGAGCCAACGGTATCCATGACCTTCCAGGTTAATACCTCACCGTTTGCGGGCAAAGAGGGTAAATATCTGACTTCAAGACAACTCAAAGAGCGTCTTGAACGGGAGTTGATTCATAATGTTGCCCTCAGAGTAGAAGAGGGGACGGATCCTGAAAAGTTTAAAGTTTCCGGTCGTGGTGAACTCCATCTGTCTGTATTGATTGAGAGTATGCGACGAGAAGGATTTGAATTGGCAGTCTCACGTCCTGAGGTAATCTTTCGTGAAGTCGATGGGGAGATTTGTGAACCTTACGAACAGCTGACTGTGGATGTTGAGGAGAAGGATCAGGGCACGATCATGGAGGCCTTGGGTGCTCGTAAGGGGGATCTCAAGGATATGGTTCCAGATGGTAAGGGACGGGTTCGGCTCGACTACATCATACCCTCACGTGGCTTGATCGGATTTCAGACAGAATTTATGACCAGTACTTCAGGTACCGGACTCATCTATCACGTTTTCGATCACTATGGTAAGGCTCAGCAAGGGGGGATTGCTCCTCGTAAAAACGGAGTACTGATTGCAAACGGCCAGGGTAAAGCCTTGGGATTCGCGCTCTATAATCTGCAGGAGCGTGGCAGACTATTTACCTCACCGGGTGATGAGGTCTATGAGGGGCAGATTGTAGGGATTCATGCCAGAGACAACGACCTGGTTGTAAATCCCTTAAAAGGCAAGCAATTAACCAATGTCCGTGCCTCAGGAAAGGATGATGCAATCCTGTTGACACCACAATTACGTTATAGCCTTGAACAGGCCCTGGAATTTATTGAAGACGATGAACTGGTAGAAGTTACCCCGCAGGATATTCGTATTCGCAAGAAATATCTGAAAGAGCACGAACGTAAACGCGCCTCTAGGGAATAGGGGAACTCAGGCAAAACCCGAAGTATTTTTTTAAATCGCCAGCCTGGCGGGGTGAAAAATATTGCGGGCTCAAAAAAAGAAAAGCCCAACTGCGATCCTTGCGGTTGGGCTTATAGTCGTCGGCTTGGTTGGCTAAGCGTTTCGTCCTTGAGCTATCCCTAGCAAATTGTCCTTTAAAGAAACTTCCTTGAAGACGACGATTAAATAATGACACAAAAATTCACGTTTATCGTGGGAATTCCGCCACTGATGCTGTGGGATAATTCTTGATTGGATGTAAGAATTTTCCTACGTTTTAAGTTGTTGAATATTAAATAAAAATGTGGGTTATTTACTTGTGGCCAACTAACAGTCCCCAGAATCTCAGCCAATTTAGGATGCTATTTCACAAGAGTGAAATTAATTGGCAAATGAACAGTAGTTATTGCCAACGATTACCCACTATTGATCTTGATATATAACGATAGCTCTCCACTGATCAGAATATTTTCGGCAGAGGTCCAATAGTGGAATCAATTTGAGTTGGTTTGATCATCAGAAAGAGAAAAGCCCAATCGCATTCCTTGCGATTGGGCTTATAGTCGTCGGCTTGGTTGGCTAAGCTTCCCATCCATGTTCTATCCGTAACGATTTATCCCTGTATTCAAGTGTCCTTGTTGACGACAATTAAATAGTGACACAGTTTTTTACAATTAGAGTGGGAATATTCACACTAAGAGTGTGAGATTTGTCTCTTTTAAGTGTAAGAAAATTCTTACGCTGCTAAGTTATTGAAAAATAACAGTAAATAATTTGGTTATCGAGTGTTATTCTCAATGAGTTGATTTTTGTAGAGATAAAACAGAGCTTGCAAAGGATGATAGGCTAGTGGTTAGCCGGAAAAATGGTTGCGAGGGTCTCAGAAAAGGAAAAAGCCCAACTGCACTCCTTGCGGTTGGGCTTACTGTCATCGGCTTGGTTGGCTAAGCTCCTCATCCATGCTCTTTCCCTAGCGGCTGATCCTTGAGATTTATCCCTAAAGATGACAACTTAATAATGGCACAAAAATATTCTTAGATAATGGGACTAATTACCACATGTACGTAGGAATAATCTCTTGGAAATGTAGGAATATTCTTACAGAGATAATGGATCCACAATGATTGACCTCTATCCTGCGATTGAGCCCTATAAAACCCAGCAGCTCTCAGTTGATAATCAACATCAACTCTATATCGAACAAGTGGGTAATCCTGCAGGCATACCAGCACTTTTTCTACATGGAGGCCCCGGGGCAGGTTGCGAGCCTTATCATCGGCGTTTTTTTAATCCCGATCTGTTTCGTGTCGTGCTGTTCGATCAAAGAGGGTGTGGCCGCTCAACACCCCATGCATCTCTGGAAAACAACACAACCTGGGATTTGGTGGCAGATATAGAGAAGATCCGAGAAGAACTCGGCATTGATCGTTGGTTGCTGTTTGGTGGCTCCTGGGGTTCAACCCTTGCATTGGCCTACGCCCAGGCCCATCCTGAACGCGTCTCCGGGATAGTACTAAGAGGTGTTTTTCTTTGTCGCGATAGAGAAATCGAGTGGTTTTATCAAAATGGGGCGAGTTGGGTTTTTCCCGACTATTGGGAGGATTTTATTGCGCCGATTCCTGAGCACGAGCGGGAGAATCTTCTCCATGCCTACTATCGTCGCTTGATCGGTGAAGATGAAATCACACGCATGTCTGTGGCTAAGTCCTGGTCTGTCTGGGAGGGCAAGACAGCCAGTTTACGCCCTAACCAATCCGTGGTTGGTTTTTTTTCCAACCCCCATACCGCACTGAGTCTAGCCAGAATAGAAGCGCACTATTTTGTAAATCACGCCTTTCTTCGGCCTAATCAATTATTGATTGAGACGCCAAAGCTGGAAGGGATACCGGGGACGATTGTGCAGGGCCGATATGACCTGATCTGTCCCATGCAATCTGCCTGGGAGTTAAGCCAGGCCTGGCCGGGAGGCGAATTGGTTATTGTTCCTGACGCGGGTCATTCTGCCTCTGAGCCAGGTACCAGTAGCGCACTTGTTCAGGCGACAGACCGTTTTGGGACTCTGCTGGGATTGTAGAGTGATAGGTTTATTGCAAAGGGCGCGGAAGGGAGAGGTGTCAATCGACGGGCAGTCAGTAGCCAAAATCGGATATGGCCTGGTGGTGCTGGTTGGTGTACAGAGAGGCGATGATCAGAGTAAGGCTGAGAGATTGTTAGAGCGACTGCTGGGCTATCGGGTTTTTCCTGATGAACAGGGTCGTATGAACCTGAGCCTGCTGGATGTTGATGGCGGATTGTTACTGGTTCCCCAATTTACCTTGGCTGCAGATACCCGCAAAGGGATGCGTCCAGGTTTTTCCAGTGCTGCGGATCCCGAACTGGGAAGGGATCTTTTCCACTATTTGTCTGAACGTGCAACTGAACGTTGCAGTCGGGTCGCCTTTGGTGTGTTCGGTGCTGATATGCAGGTTGAACTGACGAATGATGGTCCGGTGACATTCTGGCTGGAGTGTTAGGTCTGTTAACAGGCCCTATAAACCCTGAAGACAACATACTTAGTCGCCGGGTTAATAATACCTTAAACTCTGATTGTTTTAATCGTCTTAGCGCTAGGCAACAATCAACAGATAGAGTCAACTCAATCATTAAGAAATATGAGCCATTCCATCGCAAAAATCCTACTCACTATCATCGTGTTGTCGAACTCTATTTTGGCTGTTGCCGAGCGCGGGCCTGCGGTACCAGACTATACAGCAGAGGAGATAGCTAAGGGGGTCTATGTTATTCATGGCCCCCTTGGTGTGCCATCAGTCGAAAACCTGGGATTTATGAATAACCCGGCCTTTGTCGTTGGAGATCAAGGTGTTGTGGTTATCGATCCAGGCTCGAGCGTACAGATAGGGGAGATGTTACTGCGTCAGATCGTTAAAGTGACTGATCTGCCGGTTGTTGCTCTATTCAACACCCATATTCACGGGGATCACTGGCTCGCCAATCAGGCATTTAAAAATGCCTACCCGAATGTAGAGATCTTTGGTCATGAAACCATGCGACAGCTGGTGCTGAAAGGAGAGGGTAAAACTTTTCTGGAAACACTGATGAGGATGACCCGGGGAGCTGTCAGTGGCACGGTCGAGGTGCCGCCTAATCGATCTACATCTCATGGAGAGGAGATAACCCGGGCAGGTATAACCATTCGGGTGCACTACCAGGCCGAGGCTCATAGCCACTCAGACATTATGCTGGAACTGCCAAAGCAGAAAGTGATCTTTCTGGGTGATAATGTGATGAGCAATCGTCTTGGTCAAATGGACAGCGCAACTTTCAAGGGGAATATCAAAGCCATTGATATGGCACTGGCAACCTCTGCAGAGATTTTTGTTCCGGGACATGGAGTGACCGGTGGCAGAGAGGTTCCTGAGACCTATCGCAGATATCTGTCGACACTCAAATCGGAAGTGGCGAAATACTATGAAGAGGGAATGAGTGACTTTGAGATGAGCTCACTTGTGACCAAAAACCTGGATCAATTCCATACCTGGATCGATTTTGAGCGCAATGTCGGACGCCATATCAGTCTTGCCTATCTAGAGGTCGAAGCCGAGCTTTTCTAATCCTGAGCTGCAGAATTAATCCAGTCTGTCGGTAGGCGCTGTCATTTTCTCCGTTTTTCTCTAGAATAGGCGGTTTGATTGGGGTGAATGGATAACCATCACTCCATTGCACATCGCAATCATGACCGGAGTCTTTGTTATGCAGCGTACCGCGCAGGTTGAGCGCAATACCCTGGAGACGCAGATCAGCGTTTCGATCGATCTGGATGGCACTGGTGAATCCAGTTTTGCCACTGGGGTGCCTTTTCTCGATCACATGCTGGATCAGATTGCGCGCCACGGCTTGGTCGATATGCAGGTGTCCGCCAAGGGTGATCTGCACATCGATGCCCACCACACTGTGGAGGATATCGGCATCACCTTAGGTCAGGCTTTATCTAAAGCTGTGGGCGATAAAAAAGGTATTCGTCGATATGGACACGCCTATGTTCCACTGGATGAAGCTTTGTCACGCGTCGTGGTCGATTTCTCAGGGCGTCCTGGACTGACCTATGAGGTTGATTTCTCCCGGGCACGTATCGGGGATTTCGACGTTGATCTGTTGCAGGAGTTTTTTCAGGGACTGGTCAATCATGCCGGCATAACTCTGCATATTGATAATCTGAGAGGCACAAATGCTCACCACCAGGCGGAGACTATCTTCAAAGCACTGGGACGGGCTTTTCGTGTTGCTCTAGAGATGGATCCACGCATGGCAGAGAAAATCCCCTCCACCAAGGGCACTCTGTAAAAAGATTCGCAGGTATTAAGATGTCACAGCGTATCACCGTGATCGACTACGGTATGGGAAATCTTCGCTCTGTCGCCAAGGCGGTCGAGCATGTTGCAGCGGAGCATGATGAGGTCCTGGTCACTGATGATCCGGATCTGATTCTTGGTTCAGACAGAGTCGTGTTTCCTGGACAGGGAGCGGCTCGAGACTGCATGGCTGCAATCTCAGATCATCATCTCAACCGTGCAATTCTGGATGCAGCCCAGAGCAAACCCTTTCTTGGGATTTGTATGGGGCAGCAGGTGTTGCTGGAAGAGAGTGAAGAGAACGGTGGCACATCATTGCTGGGCCTTTTTACGGGGCGGGTCAAACGTTTTCCCGGTGGGGTCGCAGCGGATGGCGAAGCCTTGAAAATCCCCCATATGGGTTGGAATGAGGTAAACCGACGCGATGATCACCCTCTGTGGAGCGGAATACCAGAGAGTAGCCGATTCTATTTCGTGCACAGCTACTATGTTGACCCGGAGGATAAGGGACTGGTGGCTGCAACGACAGATTTTGGGGTCAGTTTTGCAAGCGCCATAGCCCAGAACAATCTTTTCGCGGTTCAATTTCATCCCGAGAAGAGTGCTGATGCGGGGCTGCAACTTCTGAAAAATTTTGTAAATTGGGAATCTTGAATCCCTATCATATTGAGTTAGGAATCGCTTGTGTTGTTAATACCTGCAATAGATCTCAAGGATGGCCAGTGTGTGCGATTGCGCCAGGGTCGGATGGAAGATGATACGGTTTTTTCTGATAATCCCTTGCAGATGGCCACCCAGTGGGTTGAAGCTGGGGGGCGCAGACTTCATCTGGTCGACCTGAATGGTGCCTTTGCTGGAGAGCCGGTCAATGGGGATGCCATTCGTGCCATCGCCTCAGCCTACCCTGACCTGCCGATTCAGGTTGGTGGCGGTATTCGTGATGAGGCAACCATCGAGGCCTATCTTCAGGCGGGTGTGGACTACTGCATCATCGGTACTCAGGCGGTAAAAGAGCCGGAATTTGTCGCTCGGGCCTGTAAGGCGTTCCCAGGTCATGTGATCGTTGGTCTGGATGCCAAAGAGGGTATGGTTGCGATCAATGGTTGGGCTGAGGTGACTGACCAGGAGGTCACTGAACTCTCTCGGCGTTTCCAGGACGATGGTGTTTCAGCGATTGTCTATACAGACATTGGACGTGATGGCATGCTCAGCGGTCCAAATGTTGAAGCAACGCGGGATCTGGCCAATGCAGTCTCTATTCCAGTGATCGCTTCGGGAGGTATTACCAATATCAATGATATTGAGGCCCTCTGTCAGGCTGATACCAGTAACATTATGGGGGCCATCACCGGAAGAGCGATTTACGAAGGAACCTTGGATCTGGCTGAGGGACAACGTCTTGCTGACCAGTTGTCAGGTTAATCAAAGTAGATAGGATTATTGGGTATGCTTGCAAAACGCATCATTCCTTGCCTCGATGTCGACGCAGGTCGTGTGGTTAAAGGGGTTAAGTTTGTCGATATTCGCGATGCTGGGGATCCGGTAGAGGTGGCAAGGCGCTATAACGAGGAGGGTGCTGACGAAATCACCTTTCTCGATATCACCGCCAGTTCAGATAACCGTGAAACCATCGTGCATGTGGTTGAGCAGGTGGCCAGTGAAGTTTTCATACCTTTGACAGTCGGTGGGGGTATTCGTACCGCAGAGGATATACGTCGTATGCTCAATGCCGGTGCTGACAAAGTTGCCATCAACACTGCAGCGGTTTTCAATCCTGAGTTTGTCAAACAGGCGACAGAACGTTTTGGTTCACAATGTATCGTGGTGGCGATAGATGCAAAAAAGGTCAGTGGTGAAGGTGAGCCATTGAAGTGGGAGATCTTTACCCATGGGGGACGCAAACCCACAGGATTGGATGCCATAGAGTGGGCCAAACGGATGTGTGACTATGGCGCAGGTGAGATCCTGCTTACCAGTATGGACCGGGACGGCACCAAAATTGGCTTTGACAATGAACTGACCCGGGCGATTGTTACGGCGGTACCTGTTCCAGTGATCGCATCCGGTGGTGTCGGTGAACTGCAGCACCTGGTCGATGGGGTCAAGCGTGGTGGCGCTGATGCCGTATTGGCAGCAAGTATTTTTCACTTTGCTGAGTACTCTATCGGTGAAGCCAAGCAGTTTATGCAGCAGCAGGGTGTCGAGGTTCGTCTGTGAGTTGGCTCGACGCAGTTAAGTGGGATAGTGATGGTCTGGTGCCGGCAATCGCCCAAGAGCGTGACACCGGCAAGTTGCTGATGATGGCCTGGATGAACAGAGAGGCACTCAGACTGAGTCACGAAACCGGGCATGCGGTCTACTGGTCCAGATCGAGAAAAAAACTCTGGCACAAAGGTGAAGAGTCGGGACATCAACAGGTCATTTCCGCCATTCGACTCGATTGTGACGGCGACGTGGTTCTACTCGAGGTTGAGCAAAAGGGTGGTATTGCATGTCATACTGGAAGGCACAACTGTTTTTTTCGAAAACTACAGGGTGAGCGCTGGGAGGAGACACTGCCAGTACTTAAAGATCCCAAACAGATATACAAGTGAGCCAGGATATGAGTGAGATACTGCAGCAACTGGCTCAAGTACTTGAAGAGCGTAAACAGGCTGAGCCTGACAGCTCCTATGTAGCCAAGCTCTATGACAAAGGGCTTGATGCGATCCTGAAAAAGATAGGAGAAGAGGCAACTGAGACGGTGATGGCGGCAAAAGACGGCATTCCCGAGAAGATTGTCTATGAGACTGCAGATTTATGGTTCCATAGCATGGTAATGCTGGCGCACCAGGGTTTGGGGCCTGATCTGGTACTGAAAGAGTTACAACGGCGTTTTGGCCTCTCTGGTCTTGAAGAGAAGGCGCAACGAGACAAGTAGTGCTGGGGATAGAACCCAGGTATCATCCCCGGGTTGTCCCAGTAAAGAATGCTATGCGCACACTGCCTGATCGGGTTTAATGGTCGCGCAGTTTACAAATTAAACCGGCGAGTCCGGAGGTGGAGATTATTATGGGTTTTGGTGGTATCAGTATTTGGCAGTTGTTGATTATCCTGGCAATTGTATTGTTATTGTTCGGAACCAAACGACTGAAAAACATCGGCTCTGACCTGGGTGGCGCCATCAAAGGATTCAAAGGTGCAATGAAAGATGGCGAGAAACAGGCCTCTAAAGCAAAAGAGCAGATCGAACAGTCTGAAAGCGGTACTGTTGTGGATGGCGAGGTCACCTCGAAAGAGAAGGAAAAGAGCTGAATCCTGGTAACATCCATCAGATTGATTAGAGAACAGCATGTTTGATGTCGGTTTCTGGGAACTGACGATTATCGCACTGGTTGCGCTGGTCGTTATCGGTCCTGAACGTCTACCAAAAGTGGCCAGAACTGCGGGCCTCTGGCTGGGGCGTGGACGGCGATTCATCTCGACTGTAAAGGCCGACATCGATCAAGAGATCAAGGCGGAAGAGCTTAAGGATATTCTGCAGAAACAGGCGCAAATGGCCAATCCGGTGCATGAGATCCTGGAAGAGACAAAGGATGATCTAAACCAGATCAAACAGGAAACAGCAAGCCAGATGCAAGAGGTAAAGAGTGCTGTAGATTCCGATCAACCCTCCGATAATAAGAAACCGAATCAAACAGAATAGATGTCGGCCGTAAACTCACCAGATACCAAGAGCCAAGAGCAACCCCTGGTCGCACACCTGATTGAACTGCGTGACCGTGTATTGCGTATGGTGTTAGCGGTTTTAGTGGTGTTTGCTGTCTTGTTTCCGTTTGCCAATGATCTCTACAGCGCCATTGCCGGGCCAATGCGAGCCGCGCTGCCTGAAGGCAGTACGATGATCTCAACCAAGCCCATCGATCCATTCCTAATACCCTTTAAGCTGAGTTTGCAGCTCGCTATTTTCATTGCGATCCCATTCATTCTTTCTCAGTTTTGGGCATTTGTTGCACCTGGCCTCTACCGCCATGAAAAACGCATGGTGGTGCCCCTGCTGGTTTCCAGCACCCTGCTGTTTTATTGCGGCATGGCTTTCGCCTATTTTGTGGTCTTTCCCCTGGTGTTTACATTTCTTGCGGGAACGGCTCCAGAGGGTGTCGAGGTTGCAACCGATATGGGCAGCTACCTCGATTTTGTAATGACCCTGTTCTTTGCCTTTGGCGTCGCTTTTGAGGTGCCCATCGCCACCATAATTTTGGTATGGCTCGGGATTACCACCCCAGAAAAGCTTCGCCAGAAACGTCCCTATGTGATTGTTGGGGCCTTCATTGCAGGTATGTTTCTAACGCCGCCAGATGTGATATCACAAACCCTGTTAGCACTACCGATGTGGGTATTATTTGAGTTTGGCGTAATCTTTTCGAAGGGCTTTGTACGGCAAAAGGAGGAGGATGCCGAACCGATTGCCGAGGAGAGTGAAGGTGATTTAAACCAAGAAGGCCCCCTTCAAACAACAGAGTCACCTGTAGGTAGTGATATCGATCCTGCCAATGACTATCTGGATCCCGACCGTTTTGTGCCGATGTCTGATGATGAGATGGAAGCGGAGTTGGATGCGATTGAAGCTGAGGATGAAGATGATTCTGAACTGCTCGATACACCGGCAGACGACCCCCTGGAGCAAAAACTGCATCAGGTTCAGGTCTTCCGGGCATCTGGCAAAGTGGATCAAGCCAGAGATCTGCTATATGAGATCCTCCAGGATGGGAATTCGGATCAGCGCATGGTGGCGCGAAATATTCTGGCCCAGCTCGATTCCGAGAGCTGATCGTTCAACTTGTCCGTAGCCGGGTGCCATGAACCAGGGAGAGCGTGATCTCTTCAGCAGATAGCGATGAAGGAAAATAGGTACCTGATATTTTTGCACCGCTGATGCTGGCCCCTTCTAGATTGGTAAGCCTCAGGTCAAGCCCACGAAGGTCTGCATGTCGTAGATAGGCACCTGCCAGGCTAAGGTCTTTTGCATCCAGTTCTCTTAAATCCACACTTCTTAAATCGGCATTCTCAAGATTGCAGGCCTCTCCAGCAGACCGACGCTGATTGAATTCATTCACCTGTCCATGTTTCAACAGTTGATACATGGGATCCTGTTTATTCACGGGCTGTGACATTGTGACCTCGCTCGATAGTAGATATCTATTTAAGGCGTAACAGTAGTTTATAAGTGGGGAGAGCAGCCATAACAATTTATGTATTTATTGTTGCTATTGAAGTATTCTCCATCTAGTATTGATAATATTAATACTTGAGAGCAACTCATATGGCCGGTACCCCACAGATTCATTATAAGCAAAATCGTCTCAAGCAACTGAGGGCCTTTTGCCATGCTTCACAGACAGGTTCAATCAGTGAAGCTGCTGAGCGGCTCTATTTGAGCCAACCGACTGTCTCATTGCAGATTCAAGCACTTGAACGGGAGCTGGAAACTGTACTATTTGAACGTCGGGGGCCAAAAATCAAACTTACCCCTGAAGGGGAGACCCTCTACAAGCTTTCACAACCACTTGTTGAAGGGATGGATAAACTTCAGGAGACCTTTTTAGCCTCCTGCGGAAAACTGGAGAGTGGTGAGCTCAATATCGCTGCTGGCGAGTCTACGATCCTCTACATTCTTCCTGAGCCGATTAGACGCTTTGCGGAGCGCTATCCAGGTATTCGGGTGAAGCTGCATAATGTTACTGGCAGGGATGGCATGGCAATGCTCCGTGCAGATGAGACTGATCTGGCTATCGGTTCTCTGATGGAGATTCCTGATGATGTGACCTATCAGCCTGTCGTTAACTATGCCCCCGTGTTAATCACCCCCAATGATCATCCTTTGGCAAAGAAGGAGAGCATTAGACTGCACGATATCAGCCCCTATGGTTTGATCTTGCCGCCTCACCATCTCAGTACATGGCGAATGGTGGATCTTGTGTTCAAGCAACACAATGCCAACTATAACGTGACCCTTGAGGCCGGCGGCTGGGAAGTGATCAAGAAATACGTTGAGATTGGTCTGGGGATATCCATAGTGACTGACGTCTGCCTGACCGGAGAGGAGCAGGTGGCGACTATTCCACTGGGTGAATATTTCCCGGATAGGAGTTATGGCATCGTATTACGACGGGGTAAATTCCTCTCCCCCCAGGCGAAGCGGTTCCTGGAAATTGTCAAAGAGCTCTATAACTGAAATCTGAGATCAGTGCTTTTTTAATAAGATCAACAGATTGTAGAATTCATTTCTGCGGTTTATAAGAATTTAGGGTCAAATCGAGGTACTTTTCGGGATGATGGGAGCTTTTATTGGTCAGCAATCTAATGATCAAGGTTATTTTCCTCATACTCCAAAGTGTTTTACAATGTGGCTGTTTTGTTGAGGAGATGGAAATGTTAGGAAAGGCCCCGGAATTTCAAACATTGCTTCGTGCGATGCGCATTGTGTCCGCTACGGATGCGACTGTTCTTGTGACAGGAGAGAGTGGAACAGGTAAGGAGTTACTTGCTCAGGCGCTACATGAAAACAGTCGCCGATACGACAAGCCTTTTATTACCGTGAATTGTGCGGCATTGCCCACACAGCTTGCAGAAAGTGAACTGTTTGGTCATCGCAAAGGCGCTTACACCGGAGCAACCTCTGACAGTATCGGTAAAGTACAAGCGGCTCATGGCGGAACTCTGTTCCTCGATGAGATTGGCGAATTGCCCCTGGCAGTACAGGCAAAGCTGTTACGTTTCCTCGAAACTGGTGAATGTCAGATGGTGGGGCGGGCAACAAACCAGCGGGTCAATGTTCGAGTTATCGCAGCGACCAATCGTGATCTATCCAAATCATTGAACGAAGAGACATTTCGTAGCGACCTCTACTACAGACTCAATGTGGTTCCTCTGGAGCTTCCTCCTCTGCGTGAACGTGCGGGAGATGTCGATCTCTTACTCAACGGGCTCACAGTTGAACTCTCAAAGAGCTACAATCTACGTGCACCGATCTATAGCAAACAGGTCTTGAAGTTACTCAACAGCTACCCTTGGCCGGGAAATGTCCGGGAATTGAAAAATTTTGCTGAACGAATGCTGATTCTGTTTTCAGGCAGACAGGTTGAGATAGAGAATCTTCCTAATGAGTTTCGTACAGCACCAAAACAAAAAAATTCTCAAGATGGATTGTTTGTCTTGCCGGATCAGGGACTCAGCATGGATCAGCTGGAAGCTGATTTGATTGAACAAGCCCTCTCCAAGACCCTCGGTAATCGAAGCAAAGCGGCTCGGCTGCTAGGACTTACTAGAGATACGCTCCTCTACAGAATGAAAAAATACGCTATTGAGTTTTAATAAATAGTGACTGGCATTGAGGTCGGGTTTTACTGATCAGTAAATTCGAATACCGCCGTGGCGTCTGCGACTACGATAGTCGAACAAGGCTATTCCACTCACTATACCTAAGATGAAGGTGACGCCAGCTGCAATTAATCCCAGCTTTATGGGAATTGCCTTGCTGAAATGGCCTTGTTGAGCTGCCTTGAGACTCTCGTTTTCTTGCTGAATTCGATCCAAAGCAGAGACGATACCTTCAGTATTTTCCAATTGCCCCTGTAGTTCTGCATTAGCTTGCTGCTCTTGGTCTCTCAGTTTATTGAGGGCCTGCTCAGTTTCTGTCAGCTGAACTTTCTGTGTTTTAAGATTCGCTTTAAGTTGGCTGTTTTCAATACTTAGTTCCTCGAGCAGAGCACGAGCTGGCTTGGTTTGGATTAAAAAACCTGCTTTTGTCCAACCTACCTTGCCATCTAATGTACGAACCTTTGCAAAAAGCCCCTCTTCACTCAATAGCTCCAACTCTGTTCCGCTTTTTAGGCGTTGTAACAGCTTGCCTTTGGAGTTAATCAGCTCATATAGAGAGAGATGCAGCTCATCCGTTACATAGCGTGTTTCAGAATAGGCAAAAAAGCTGGTACAGCTCAAGCATGTAGCCAAAAGCCAAGCAGTATAGTACTTCATTCAACTCTATCTCGCGGAAGATCCGCCTCAAATAATTTAGAATTCAGTAAGCCAGTGATCCGGCTTAGTGTTACCGAATTTATCACACGCTCAACTGATTTTTTTAAGATCATGAGCTTACCTGATGAGGATAACTAATAGGTGCTTAGCATACTAGCCTCATTTTCACTGGTGAGATCTATTTCGCGAATTATTTCTGCTTACTTGCTGTTCAGTCTCTGTTCAGTATTCGGGGCTTACTCTGAGAGCGTGTTAAGCAAAAAGAACCTCAAAGGAGTAGCCTGATGAATTCAATCTATAAAAACCTGGTTGCCACATCGCTTTTATTGATGATTGCAGTACCGGCTTTTGCCGGGAATTCAGCCAAGCATCGCTATTGTGATCAAGACCGGGAAGCATCAATAGAGCGACGGCTGGAGCGGCAGTACTATCGTATCGAGCAGGGTATAGATCGAGAGAGTTTAACTTATAAAGAGACGAAAAAACTTAAGAGAAAACATCGTAATATTAGAAGATTATCCCGTGAATTCAAAGAGGATGGATTGCTGTCTCGTAAAGAGTTTAAACGACTGAATCGAAAGTTGGATAGACTCAGTAATTTAATAAGGGAATTTAAGCATAACGATTTGGTTCGCTATGTTAAATACCATGATAACTATTCGCATAAAATCAACCATGGCTCAGATTGGAGATAACCTGAAGGGGTGAGGCTGTTTTTCCGCTCAGCGTTGTTGTCACTCGCGCATGTAGAGTGACTCCACTTTGCTCATTTTTGTTAGTGGCCGATTGAATTGTCTGGCAGCCTGTTGCCTGAACTATACCGGAAGGCCGGAAGGCCGGAAAGGCCGTGGAGGAGGGCGGATTATTACGGACTTCCTCTCCTCCACCCCTTCTGGGGCAGCTAAAGCTGTTCAAAATCGTTCCTGACGATTTTGTCAGCAGGAAATCCAGGGGGATTGAATCGATTGAGGCCAGGTAGACGGATATTTCAGGCAGACCCAAGTTCCAATTACAGCCTTGATATACAAGGGTGTTGCGGTTATTTTACTTATGCTTACTCTTTGTTTGATAGGAACCTCATTACTGGAACAGCTGGTGAAACTGGATAGGGGGCAGGAGCTGCCGCAATATAGGTAAGCGATATTTCTACACTAGCCAGTCAGCTGTAACCCAATGGGATTCTGGCTCAACTACAGCAGATACAGCGTGCACAGAGCCAAACCCTTGATGACGAGACTTAGCTTTTACTACTCTGTTCTTGCCGTTCTGCTGCTTCTGTTTTCTGCTTCCGTCTGCTTTGGCAAACAGCCGGTGCACACCTTTCGGATCGTTACCGAGGAATTTCCACCCTACAACCATAAAGATGAAAACGGTGGAATTATAGGAATTTCCACAGAAATTGTTCGTGAAATTCTCAAGCGCTTAGATCATCCTGATAATATTGAAATTATGCCCTGGGTCGATGGTTACCGACTCGCCCAGACAGAAGATAACATCATCCTCTACTCCACCACACGCTCTCCTCTCCGAGAGAATCTCTTCAAATGGGTTGGTCCCCTCGTGCCTAACAATCTGGCCTTTTTTGCCCGTAAGGACCAAGCGATCTCCATCGCTCGCCTTGAAGATGCAAAAAAGGTGAAGAGCATCGGTGTCTACAAGGATGATTTCGGTGAGTTGATATTGAAGGAGAATGGTTTTGATAACCTTGATGCTGTTATCGAAAACAGTCTCAATATCCCGAGGCTTCTAAATGGCGAAATTGATTTATGGATCGCCAATGAATTGACTGCCCAACACATGATCGCGCATGCCAGAGTCGGTAGCAGAATTGAGAAGGTCTTCGAGCTGCAGAAAGATTACATGTCGCTTGCCTTCAGTCGCAACACACCAGACAGTGTGATCGAGCGGTGGCAACAGATTCTCGATGAGATCAAGTCCGATGGTACTTATGCACAGATTTTCAGCCAGTGGATTATGTTCTCATACACGAATGACCTGAAACCAAAATCGACCCCTAAGCTTACGCTGTCGGATAAGGAGCAACTGTGGGTCGATGCGCATCCGCTGATTCGCATAGCCTCCGACCCGGACTATGCACCTTTTCAGTTCAGAAACACCGCAGGTGATTCCACAGGTTTGGCGAACGATATGCTTGGACTGATTGCCCAGAAACTGGGTGTTCATTTTGAGTACATGAAGCCAGAAACCAGGGTAGAGTCTTTGCGACTGGTCAAACAACACAAAGCCGATATGACAGCAGTGGCGGCAGAGACTCCGGAGCGGTTGCAGTATATGCACTTTACCGCGCCATATCTGGAGTTTCCTGATGTGGTTATCAGTCGTTCGGAGCAGACCTTTTCTTCACTAGAGGAGCTGAACGGAAAACGCCTCGTCACGATTGAAGGCTTTGCGATTAACGGATTTTTACGTGAGAAATATCCGCAGGTAAAACTACTGATGGCGCCCGATGTACAGAGCCAAATGCAAATGGTCTCCACGGGTGAGGCTGATGCGGCAGTAATGAATCTGGCCACTACGACTTATGCGATAGAAAAGTGGAAAATTACTAATCTACACATCAACAACCTGACGGGCTTTACCTATAAACTCGCTTTTGCGGCACGCAAGGATTGGCCAATGTTGGCGCGTCTGCTCGACAAGGCCCTTGACTCAATCACAGAGGAAGAGAGAGCGCGGGTATTGCGCAAGTGGATTACCGTTAACCTGCCAAAGAAAGGAACCACTGATATTGATCATTTGACGGATGAGGAGCGGCAATGGCTGGCAGAACATCCGGTTATCCTGGCGGGCGCAGACCCAGCCTGGCCCCCGATGGAGTATCTGGACAATGATGGTGAGTTTACCGGAATGGTGGCCGATTACATCGCCTTGGTTGAACAGCGACTAGGTATCCATATCGAGATAGTTCGACAGGAGAGCTGGAGCCAAGCATTGGAGAGCATTCGTGAAAGGGATATCTCCCTTTTGCCGGCGGTTGCAAGCACCCCGGATAGAGACAAATATCTTCTCTTTACCGAACCTTATCTGGAATTGCCGGCTGTGATTATCGTCAATGACAAAACCGCTAGCATAGACAGTGTAGAGGATCTTGTTGGTAAACGTGTCGCAGTGGTTAAGGATTACGCGACCCATGATTACCTTGAGAGAGGGTTTGCCAACCTGGAATTGGTGCCAGTTGCGGATATCCGTAACGGACTCTACGCTGTTTCCTATGGCAAGGTGGACGCCTTTATCGCCAACATAGCTTCGGCCTCGTACTTTATTGAAAAGTATGCCATTCAGAATCTCAAGGTTGCGGGTGAGTCCGGGTTTCGTTATGAACTTGGCATCGCCTCAAGGAAAGACTGGCCGATACTCAATCAACTTTTACAGAAAGGTATCGCTTCGATCAATGACGATGAACGGCATAATATCTATCGCAAATGGATAGGTCTCAAACCCGAAATCTGGAGACCGAGCAGAGAACAGCTCATCACTGTTGCTGTTGTTTTAATTCTATTGGGGCTTGGGGTGACACTGTTCTGGAACCGTCAGCTGCGAAGAATGGTCGAGTCGAGGACAGGTGAACTCCGGGCAAGCGAACAGAAGTTCAAGAATCTCTACGCCACGGCACTGGTCGGGCTCTATCGAACCACCATTGACGGAAGCAAAGTACTGGCTGCCAACCCGACTTTGTATGAACAGTTTGGCTATGACTCGCTGGAAGAGTTCATGGATCGGTTCTCTGTGTGGGATGTCTATGTAGAGCCTGGTAAACGCGAGACTTTGTTACAGATGCTGCATGAGCATGGTAGTGTCGATAACTTCGAGTTTCTCGGTCGTTGCCGTGACGGAACGGTAAGAAGTTTCTTATTGAGCGGAACACTCTACGAGGAACAAGGCTATCTTGAGGGCGCCATTCTCGATATCACCGACCGAAAAAAGGCCGAGGTGGATGCCAAAACAGCACGAGAAGCGGCTGAACAAGCCAGTCGCGCCAAGAGTGATTTCCTCGCCACGATGAGTCATGAGATGCGGACACCCATGAATGCGGTTTTGGGGCTATCACACTTGGCGCTACAGCAAGAGGTATCACTGCAACAGCGCAACTACCTCAACTCCATACAGATGGCCGCACGTTCCCTGTTGGGTGTCATCAATGATGTGCTTGACCTATCCAAGGTGGAGGCTGGACGACTTGAACTGGAACGGGTCGAGTTCGACCTGGACCAGGTGTTGGAGAGTACGTCCGTTGTCGCTGGACATCAGGCGATCAGCAAGGGTCTCGATTTTGCTATACATGTCCGCCGGGAAGTACCGCACTTCTTCATCGGTGATCCGCAACGCCTTGGCCAGGTTTTGCTCAATCTCGCGGCAAACGCTGCGAAGTTTACCGAAACCGGCAGTGTGGAGATTGATGTTTCGGTGCAAGATCGGCGCACGAGCAGAATCTGTCTCGGTTTTGAGGTGCGCGACACGGGCATGGGTATGAGCGAGGAGCAGACACGGACTATCTTTGATGCCTTTACCCAAGGTGACAGTTCGACAACCCGCCGTTACGGTGGCACGGGACTTGGTCTCAATATCGCCAGTCAGTTGGTGGATATGATGGAGGGAGAACTAACGGTTCGCAGTGCCATCGGGCAGGGTAGCACCTTTATGTTTAATGCCTGGCTGGATCAACCCGATGATGGCTTCAAGCCAGTGGAGGAAAAGTGTGTTCTTAATGGAAGCAGGGTGCTTGTCTCCAGTAAAGAACCTGACTCCCTTCGTGCATTGAGTGAGTTGTTGGAGCGGGCTGGCGGCAGTGTGGTTGCTGTTGATGATGCCTGCAGGGCGTTATCGGATTCAACCGATGCCATTCAGCCCTACGATCTTATTGTGTATGACCCCCGTGGGATGGGCGAGAAGCATTGGCAGCAGTTAAAGGAAAAACTGCCCTTGCAGGCCAAAGTGTTGCTGTTGGCTGAGCGGAATTCTGCTGGATGTCAGGATCAACGTGTAAGCTGCTACTGGGAGCCGGTAACGCCCTTACTTCTGAGCAGAGCGGCTGCACGGGTGTTAGGTATTGTTACCTCCTGTGGCGGTGATGAATTGATCGAGACGACGCATCCCGGACTGCAAGGCCGCAGGGTGTTGTTGGTGGAAGACAATCCCATCAATCAGCAAGTGGGAGAGGAGCTGTTGACCTCTCGAGGTGTGGAGGTCATGGTTGCCGATAGCGGCAAGGCGGCGTTGGAAATCCTGGCAAAAACAAGATTCGATTTGGTGTTGATGGATATCCAGATGCCTGACATGAATGGCTATGAGGTAACAGAGATCGTGCGCCGAGACCCGCGACTGATCGATATGCCAGTGATCGCTCTGACCGCTGATGTGTTGGAGGATGCCCGTGCGAGTGCTTTGGCGTCAGGCATGAACGACTTCATCACTAAACCGATCGATCCTGAACGCTTTTATTCAGTGGTGAGTAAATACCTGGCACTATCCACACCTGAGGAGAAAGGTGGCAAGATCGATGATCCCACGCAAGCCATACTTCAACCTATTAGCGGAGTTGAAGTGCTCGACGGCCTACCTCGATCAGGTTGGAATGTTTCCCTTTATATCAAGCTACTGCGTGATTTCAACAGTTACCACGCGGACGATGTAAAGATGCTGAAGCGTCTGCTAAATCAGGGTGACGAAAGCGAGGCTCAGCGGTTGCTGCATTCACTCAAGGGTGCGGCGGGAAATATTGGTGCTAATCAGCTCTATCTTAGTTGTCAGAAAGTGGAAAAGCATATGCTGGATGGCATAAGCGAAAATGATCTGACCGAGCTCCAACACTGCCTTGATGAAGTAACGAAAGGCATCGGTAAGCTGCCGCAAAACCAGGAACACGGTAACAGTCAACTGATTGAAAACCCAATACCATGGAACGAATTGGTGGCGGAAATGGCTGGATTGCTAAAACAAGGCAATGTGCGAGCCATGGATCTGTTGCCCTCAGTTCGGCTCTATACGAGCGATCAACAACCGGAACGGGTTGCCAGACTTGAAGAGATGCTCGACCGCTACCGTTTCGATGAGGGGTTACAGCTATTGGGGCAGATTGATGAAGCCTTTGGTAGTGAAGGGTCATGAGCCGATCCATGACTGACAAACGCGCCACTGTGCTGATTGTGGATGATGAACCTCAGAATCTTCACTTGCTGGTCGATGCACTGCGTATGGAACATGAGCTGATTGTCGCTACAAGCGGTCGGGAAGCGATAGAACGGGTAGATTTACACAATCCTCCAGATCTTATACTGCTCGATGTGGTGATGCCGGAGATGGATGGTTGGGATGTCTGTCGAAAGCTCAAAGCCAATCCGATGACGGAAGGTATTCCTATTATTTTTGTCACCTCGCGTGACGAAGTGGTGGATGAGGCAAAAGGATTGGCGGCTGGTGCTGTCGACTATATTACCAAGCCATTTTCACCTGAAATTGTTCGCGCCCGTGTTCGTACTCACCTGACATTGAAATCCCAAGCCGATACGTTGGCCAGTTTGTCTAATATCGATGATTTGACAGGTATGCCGAATCGGCGCCATTTCAATCGGCGCCTGGAGGAGGAGTGGCGACGCGCCACCCGTACAAGTAGTCCGGTGACACTTGTAATGATGGATGTAGACCACTTTAAGCAATACAACGACAATTATGGTCATGGGGCTGGTGATGAGTGCCTGCGTCGTGTGGCCAAAGCGTTGGGTACTGTCATTCATCGCACAGCGGATATGGTGGCGCGTTATGGCGGTGAAGAGTTCGCAGCCATACTCCCAGCTACTGATGAGGCGCAAGGTATGCAAATCGCAGAGCGTTTTCGTCAAGCGGTGAACGCATTGGGTCTGGAGCATGGGTACTCCTCTACCAATGAGTTCATTACCATCAGCGTAGGTGTGGCAACCTGTGTACCACAGCTGCATGAGGAACCGCACAATCTTTTGCAGGCCTCAGATAGGATGCTATACGAGGCCAAGGGCAGGGGGCGTAATTGCGTGGCAGGTGGTCATCTACCCGACACAGACGATTCGAAGCGCCGCTGACATGCCCCGCGCTATCGATTTTTACCAGAACATGCTGGGAGTGGAACTTAAACAGGAAATGATGGATGGCATAGAAATGGCGGTTTTCCCCTATGATGACAAGAATGTCTCAGGCTGTCTGGTCAAGCCTGTCTTAGATCAAGGCATGGCTCGCAGGCAATAGTAGTTTCATTGGTAAGAGTCACAATACCGAGCAAAGACCGGTTTAAAGCCGCTACCATTATGATTTTTAGAGAGAAGCTGGCGTGTAATGGCCTACAGACTGGGTTATCAAAGCTTGCTGTAGGCGTGCTACAGTGGCGTTTTGATGCCTTGCTGTAGGCCACGGCTGAACTCGACATACTTAGTCGCCAGGTTAATAATATGCGCCGTGCCGATCGCCTGTTTCAAATCGTTCAATTGCTACGCACCCACCGATGCCTAACCGCTGCCAAAATTGCAGAGAGGCTTGAGGTATCAGTGAGGACGATTTATCGGGACATCGATGACCTCTCTGCATCCGGTACTCCGATATATGCAGAATCAGGCGTCGGCTATCGTATCGACCCTCATTATGATCTCCCACCGGTCACCTTTACTGAGAGCGAGCTTGAGGCGATGGTTTTGGGCGCGCGCATGGTACAAGCCTGGTCAGACCGACAATTGGCAAAGGAGGCCACACTGGCCTTGCAGCGCATTGAAGCAATCCTGCCTGAGTCTTTGAAAAAGGCTTTCGAGTCAACAGAACTTCTCGTGCCGGCTTTTCATATCTTTTCCGAGGTCGCGGAGATCCTGCCGGGTATCCGCAAGGCGATCAAACAACAGAAGAAAATCGAACTGGACTACAAACGTGCAGATGGGCAATTTTCAAACCGAACCGTCTGGCCGCTTGGGCTGTTTTTCTGGGGAAATGTCTGGACTCTGGTTAGCTGGTGTGAGCTTCGAGAAGATTACCGACAATTTCGCATCGACCGTATCCAACTATATCGGCCACTGGATAGGTCGTTTACACCAGATGAACAACAGACACTGGAATATTATCTGCTAAATAGATGCGAGAGAGACTAGGGTTTGTCGATAATGTAAATTTCAGAAAAATAATAAACCGCCAACTAAATAAACTAGATATCCATTCCTAAATTGCCATCGATCGATTAATTTTGGCAAATTGTGTATGGGTGTCCGGTTAGGCGCTTGGCAGGCTAAGGCTAGCGGACACTGAGCTGATTCAGCTCGTACTCAACGACAACCTATACTTGACTAAGTAGTACCGCCTTTTTCTCCCAGGTATTCTCAGGGAAGTGTAACAGCAGTTACCTTGTTTCTACCCTCGGACTTGCTGGTATAAAGTGCCTTGTCTACTAACTGTATAATGTCACGTACACTAATGTCTTGCATACTGGAGTCATCTGCTTCTGTGTTATAACTGAGGAGACCGATACTAATAGTGACACTGATATTCCCAGCCTTTGCCCCAACCTGCATAACAGCAATTTTTGTACGTAAACGCTCTGCGAAGATAAGCGCAGCATCCTTCCCGATTTCCGGCAGTATTATCAGAAATTCTTCACCACCGTAGCGTGCGCAGATATCTTCTTTACGTGAAATATTTAGTGACAGATTGGCAATTTCGCGTAGTACGTCATCACCGGCTAGATGACCGTTTGTATCATTGACCAGTTTAAAGTGATCGACATCAAACATGAGAATACTCAGTGGGCGCTTATAGCGTAGGGCACGAGATAGTTCGTGATCCAAAAGTTCTTCCATGTAAACATGATTATATAAATTTGTGAGACCATCGCGATGGGACTGTTCTAACAGTTTTTGTTCTTTCAACAGGGTGCGGATTATGGGTCTGAGGGCGAGTACGGTCAAGGCGAGCAATAGTATTGCAATGCCTATAATAACACTAATCAATAATAACAACTGTCGGTTTATATCCGCAAAGAAACCTTCTTCATTGATTACTGCATAGAGATACCATCCACTATTACTAACCTTCTTAGTGCGAATGATGTAGCCTTTTTCTACTTCACCATTTTTCATGAAATTATTAAATACCTCATGAGCTTGAGAATCAGCGTTTATGCTTGGCCAGTAGATGATTTTTCCTCCACTTGTCATGCCGAGAATCATCAAAGCACTTTTATAGGGAGATGCAAACTGGATAATATTCTGAATGGATTGATCGCTCATAATAAGGATATCCGAGCCAACACGCCCATAATCACTATCCACTATGGGTGAGCAGTAGATCAATCGCTGCACTCCATCGATCACAATAGGATTTAAAATATTTACAGATTCGAGACTGTCCAGGTTGCATTTTTCGATGAGCTCATTGGGCAATTTTCGGCCAACATGAAATAGGAGCTTACCGGACGAATCGAATCGGGATATGCCAATAATATCTTCATTTGCAAATAAGGCATCGTCCAGCTTGGGAGCACTAAAGGCAACCAGTTGATCAAGGGTTGTTTCGCCATTCAGGAAACTGATCTGTTTCTTCCGTATCGCTGTGCGGCTTGCACTCTGCCGCGACAGATCAAAATGCTTGTTGATTACCCCCTGGATAATCCATAGGCTTGAATCGAGAAAATGTTCGATTTCGAATGTGTGTTCACTACGCAGGCGATCAGATAGTGGCTGAAATCCGAAAAAATAGAAGCTCCCAACCAGTAAGAATAAACTTGTACCAGCAACAATATAGATATTCCGAATTGATCTCAGATGAGTTTTCAAAATAATAAGTCTTTGCTTTGAGACTTTTTTTGAGGAAGATTCACCATACCATTAATGCCCAAAACGCCACAAATTACTAGTTTCCTATAGTCTGTGGTGAATGGCAGGAGACAAACGAATACGCGTTACGCTTTATCGCCGCCCCATTTTTTGTCGACCCTAACCAGGTGTTGCCGGTAGGGGAACAGCACTTCCTGGGTCTGTAAAGGCACGGTAAGAATTGGGGCGTATAGTCAGGTTCGATATGTGCCCACTCGACAACCAGCCTCTGGCAACTATGTCTACCTCCCTGTCACTGCGCTTTCTGGGTGTCGGCAATGCCCAGGCAATTGAGCTTGGGGCCTCGGCCGCCGTGCTGGAGCAGCAGGGCACTCCCCTTTTATTGATCGATTGCGGACCGGACACCCTGAGCCGCTTCCGGGAAAGCTACGCGGGCCTGGAGCCTCCAGCCCTGTTCATAACACATCCCCATTTCGATCATATCGGCGGGCTGGAGGGCTGGTTCTACCGCTTGATGACACTGCCCCTGGTGCTGCCGCCTAAACTCTTTGTACCGGTCAAACTGCTGCCGGTGATCCAGAGCCGGATCGCCGACTATCCCAACATGTTGGCGGAGGGTGGCAGTAACTTCTGGGATGCCTTTCAGCTGATTCCGGTTTCCGAGCGCTTCTGGCACGGTAATATGCTGTTCGATGTCTTTCCGGTGCGCCACCACGAGCACGACACTGCTTTTGGCCTCGCACTCAAAGGGCGCTTTCTCTACACCGGCGACACTCGCCCCATTCCGGAAGTGTTGATCCGATACGCCAGCCGGGGTGAGACGATCTTTCACGACTGCGCCACCGATACCAATCCCTCACACACAGCCCTCAGCGACATCCGGCGTGAGTATCGGCCGGAACAGTGGCGGCGCATGGTCTTTTACCATTACGGTTCAGTGGAGGATCGCCGTATGATCGAGGACGAAGGCTTTCAGGCGGCCCGCTACGGAGCAATTTACTCACTGGCGGCTGAGGCTGATCACCCGTCTTCGGGCAATGCCTCCCTCCCCACCTTCGACAACCCTCAGCGATTAGATGTGAATTGAGTGTTATCCTGAAACAGACACTTGGCTGTATAAAGCTAGTATGACGCACCACACTAGGGATACCCCCTTAGGTCCTGGCTGCAGATCGAACGACAACCTCCCCCCCATGAACCCACAACAGCATAGTCTCAAGCTCTCTGACGGCCACCAGGAGAAACCCATGATAGGTCATCGAATTGAAGGGCAGAGCCTAAAAAGTGTCGTTCACAGTAGCCCGCGATAGCGGTTAGGAAAGGCAGATCGTCTCATCTCGCTCTGCCACCATTTTCAGCCAGCCTTTCTCAACAGACGACACACAGCCTTAAACAGTGATGAGAGATAGTCGACCTCGTCATGCGGATGACCACCACAGAGTGGTAGTATCCGCACTGCTGATCTACCTGAGTCAGGTCGGAAAACAGATTGGCTAGATACGAAGCGTACCCACTTTTATGCAGCGCGGAGCGTGCCACCATGACGGGAATAAAGATAGAGACAGCGAAGAATTGGGGCGACCTGCAGGAGATCCTTTTCTGTGCTTCTTGGAACGAACAGCTCGGACGCTTCCGCTCTCCCGGCGCTTTTCGCGGCCTCTCGGATGCAAGCTATGCCCTCGACACCACCCTGATACGGCTAGGGGGACCTTTCGCGCAATTGGAGCACCACCTGCTGCGCAACTTTGTCAAGTACGCCCATCGGGACGTGGTCGAAAAGGACTCCTTTTGGCACTGGCTCTCCATGGCGCAGCATCACGGTCTGCCCACCCGATTGCTCGACTGGACCCACTCCCCTTTTGTTGCCATGCACTTTGCCACTGCGAACACAGAAAAAATTGATCTTGACGGGGTCATCTGGTGTATCAACTACGAACGCTGCCACACTCTGTTGCCCACCAAGATTCGGGAGAGCCTCGAGAGCGAAGGCGCCAACACCTTCACCACCGAGCTACTCGCCGAGTCTGTTCCCTCTCTGAAAAAGTTTGACCGCATGAGGGAAGATCCTTTCCTGCTCTTCTTCGAGCCGCCCTCTATGGACGACCGCATCGTCAATCAGTTCGCCCTATTCTCAGTCATGTCTAACCCCTCCCTCGGACTCGACAGCTGGATCACCCGACATCCAGAACTATGCCGCAAGATCATCATTCCGGCCCACATCAAGTGGGAGATCAGAGACAAACTGGATCAGAGCAATATCACTGAGCGGGTGCTCTTTCCCGGTCTCGACGGCTTGACACGATGGCTCTATCGGCACTACAGCCCAAAGCAAAAACCTGCTTGAGTCGATGGTGCTCTGAAGGTGTTTGAGCCGCTATCAGCCACAAGCAGGCATTCTTGTCTCCAACTTCATGCGGTAGACTAATTCATGTTTTTGTAGATGAATTGTCACCATTCATCAGATAATAATTTAACTACTCCAAATGGCGCTTCCAGCCGCCTGTGTCGACTTTTCAACTGTTCCTTTTATGTGCAGGAAAGTCGCATGAATATTGCTGTTATCTACAACCGCGAATCTAAAAAAGTTTTGACTGTATCCGGTTTTGTCGTATGCAAGTCGCTTATTGTCGGCTGTTCGGGGGGGTGATTGAAACTACATTGTTGGGAACGTCGGAATCATATCTGCTGGTGGTAAATGCGTCCTGATAGGATCTTCTGTCAATAAACAGTGAATTGCCTTTTATTTTTTTTGCTTGCTTTTTGGCTTCACTGGAGATCGAGGCTACTTCTTTATGTGAAGTAAAATAATTGTAATTGACTTGGATGACTCCTATCGAGATGGAGATGATATCGTAAAATTGTTGATTACCTGCTCTGTCGATGGCTGGAATGCCACCGCACTCTCTGTGCTTTTCGTCATAGAATCGTAGTGCGTGGTTTTGAAAATGATCAAGAATTTTATGGCAACGCGCTTCCCAATCGATACTGCGAAAAATCACAATGAAATCGTCTCCCCCAATATGACCAACAAAATCCTGCTCCAATTGTGAGTTCTTGGACAGTAGCTGGCCGATCTCGCGGATCACGTCATCACCACGGGCGTAGCCATAAGTATCATTGAATGGCTTGAAGTTATCTACATCACAATAGGCTAATATGAACGAGCTATTTGCTGAAAGTAGTGTATCTATATGTTGGTTTATTCGGAGGTTACCAGGCAACATGGTGAGTGGATTGGCATGTCTTGCAGCCGTTATCCTGTAGTCTGTAACAGCTCGTAAAAGATCAAGAAGTGAGCCTACACCTGCATATTTTTTGTTTTTATCGACAATCACAAAATATTCGTCAGGCAGGGTTTCGTTGTTGTCTGTGATCTGATTGCTAAGGCGTTCAATTTCAGTCTCTTCGGTAACTGTTATAGCCTCATCATTCATGATCAGTACGACTGGCTTTCGCCCATACAGATCACGTCCATAATGGCTGGAAAAGAGTTGTTGCAGGCTGTTTCTGGTAATGATGCCAAGAGGCTCGCTTTTCTCAATAACGACTGCAACATGGAGAGATTTATCCTGATGAAATTTATCAGCCAGCGATCTAACGGAGAGTCGTGGTGAAATTGTCAATGTGGGTTTGCATAGTGCGCGAACCTGAAGGTCATTGCTCAGAAACGTTGTGCCATCATTCAACTGCCTGAGACGGGCTGGAGTATGTTTGATCGGTGTGCGTTGAGGTCTGGCTATCAGGTAACCTTGTAGATAGTCAACCTCCAGAGATTGAATGGTCTCCAGTTCCTCTTCAGTTTCTATACCTTCGGCTATAATGGAGCAGCCGATATCATTGGCGATTTCACAGAACGAGCGAACAAACTGACGTTTTACAGAGTCTTCATGGATGTTCTGAATGAAGTGACCATCAATTTTCACATAATCCGGCCGTATTTCTGACCATTGGCGAAGACTCGAATAACCCGCGCCGAGATCATCAATGGCAATTCTCAGGCCGTGTGCCCGCATCTCTTCCAGGATTGAGATCATTGGGATGAAGTCCTCAACGGGGTGCCTTTCTGTGATCTCAATGACCACTTGATCGGGGCCTATTCCTGCTTTCTTCAAGCGGTTGGCGAATTCTGTAATGATGAACTCACCACTCGATATACAGAAAGAGGAGAGGTTCAAAAACAGCATGCCCTGCAAGCCAAGTTTCTTACGCCGCTTGAGGTGTGTATTGATGCAGTGAATTTCTATCCTGTTGCCGATACCGTATTGCTCAGCCAGGGAAAAAAGCATCTGTGGGGAGTGCCATGCTTTATCAGATGGTCCTCTGATGAGTGCTTCGTAACCGATAATCTCAAGCGTGTTGGCTGCAACGATAGGCTGGAATAAACTGATGAGTTTATTGTCTTTGATCGCCTTGAGAATGGCTTTTTCAGAGTTGACTGTCATTGTCGCTCGAGGTGCTGGGCAAAATTTATCATCTCAAATATAAAGAAAGAGTATGACGCTTGTGTGAAAACATTTAGTTGTGGGAATCGAATTACTGGAGGCTTAACAATCTGCACTAAACCGATAAAAATGTGCGGTTGTGTTTATGTCTATAATTATTGATAGTTCAAACAGGTTCTCCTGTATTCCATGAATGATCGATTAATTCTTCTGGACTGGACCTGGTGTCTAGCGCAAACCTTAATGGGGCTCGGTTGGTATTTTCTGACTACCCAGCTGCAGGATAGAAGGGCGCAAAAGGTTAACCAATGTGTGCGCTACCATGAAATCAAGCACAATGTGTCTTTGAAGATATTGGATATCATTACCGCACAAGGAGCAGAGATGGCCTTTCCCTCCAGCACGGTGCATCTGCCGGATGCTGCAACCCTGGGTGCCAACCAGCCTGACCCGGTTGAGCGGACTCCCTCCTGATGGAATACTAGCGGCAGTCATAAATCTTACATATTTGTCTGCTAGTTTCAGACTCGGCTCTGCCACGCTGGCAACAGAGTCGTTGTTACTCTCGGGGTTCTTGAGAGCAGATCTGGAAAAGGGGGGCATTTGTTCGAGTCAATTCTGCTGACAGCTTTCGTCATGGGGCTGATAAGTGCTTCCTCTCTGCCTATGGGCGCGATTACAGCTGCCTTCTGGCGGCCCAGCGACCGGGTCACTGCCATGCTCATGGCCTTTGGCGGCGGAGCCCTGCTGGCGGCCCTGACCATCGACCTGGTGGCCGCCTCAGTGGAAGAGGGGCACTTTTACGCCCTGGCCTTCGGTGCCGTGGTCGGGGGACTGCTCTTCACCTCCCTGAATCAGCTGGTCAACGACTATGGTGGTTTTCTGCGCAAGGCCTCGACGACCATCTATCATCTGCGGCGCAAGCAGCATCAGCAGATCCGCCAGATCATCTCCCGCATCCATCAGGTGCGGCTGTTTCACAACCTGCCAACCGCCGATTTCAAGGCCATCGCCCCCTCGGTGCGTATCATCCACTATCGCCAGAGGGAGGCCATCTACCGCAAGGGTGATCCGCCGGACACCTTCTACATTATTGATCAGGGACGGGTGGAGCTGTTCGATCCTGCCGCTGAGGAGCGGGTGGAGACCCTGGATCGCTACAGCGTTTTCGGCTGGCACGCCTGTCTCACCTCGGCACCCAATGCCTTTAATGCTATTGCGGCTGCCGATGCCACGGTCTGGGCTATCCCCAAACACGCCATCGATACCCTGCTGCTCAATTCACCCCAGTTTCAGCAGGAGGTGCATCTGTTGTTACGCAGTGGGGAGCTGACTGGATACCTGCAAAAGCATCATGGGCTCAGCGGGCAGGCAGCTGAGGACTGGAGTGACCAGGCGGCCCATGAGCTGATTCAGCGTGGTGTGCTGCCAGCGGCGGTCGAGGTGGAGCGAATGAGTCAGCAGGTGATGGAGCGTTTTCCTCAACTCAAACGACTGCCACCCCTGTTCAGGGATCTCCCTTTCGAGGAGCTGCAGATGCTGGCTCACTCACTAATCCACAAGCGCTACGATCAGGGTGAGACCTTCTTTCATCAGAACACGCGGTCGGATCGGGCCTTTATCATCGCCTCGGGGGCGGTGAACCTGATCGATCCCATCACGACACTGCGCAAGACGGTTTCTCTGAGTGAGAACGATACCTTCGGCTTCTATTCCATGCTCACCGGTGGGGGGCATTCGGCAACAGCGATGGCGACCCGTGAGACCTGGGTCTGGGAGCTGCGACGTAGCGATTTCCTGGATTTATTGAAGTCGGAACCGGTTTTTGCACAGCGCTACCGGGCCTTTCTGCAACAGGGGGAGGCGGTACGCTACCTGGAGAGTCGTCACCTGAACAGCGAACAGGCAGCACGCTGGTCACGTAGCGCCCTGCGCAGCCTGGACAGCGGTGCGGCGTTACCGTTGGCCGCCGATGTGGCGCTGGAGATGCGTAGCAACCACGCAGCGCCCCTGGCCATCTGGCTGGGCATTACTCTGGACGGCATTCCCGAGTCGCTGGTGATCGGTGCCAGTCTGATCAATTCAAACATCAGTCTGTCATTGATCGCAGGTCTGTTTCTCTCCAACTATCCAGAGGCGCTCTCCAGCTCCAGCGGTATGCGAGAACAAGGGTTCGGCTTTCGCCGTATCCTGGTTATGTGGACCTCACTGATGCTTTTCACCGGTATCGGTGCAGCCCTGGGCAACATCTTTTTTGTCAATGCCACACCCGCCATCTTTGCCTTGGTGGAAGGGGTCGCTGCCGGCGCCATGCTGACCATGATCGCTGAGACCATGATGCCTGAAGCCTACTTCAAAGGGGGCTCAGTCGTCGGCATGTCGACCTTGGCTGGTTTTCTGGTGGCGATCTTTTTCAAGACCCTGGAGACGGTGTAAATTGTGCTAGGGCCTGTTAACACTAATGCAATGCGCCCTGCTGGGGCTTACGGCACTGCGTCCTACTTGTCATTCCGTTGAATACCGGACGAAAGTGCGAGTGAAACGAATAATTCAGTAACTTACTTTTATTCATTGTCTCGGCATGCGCCTACTAATGTAGTGTCCTAAATAGGACACTACATTAGTAGGCGCATGAGGGAATCGATAGCCTACTCGTAGGGATTGTAATGATCACCAGAAAACAATAATAAAGTGTCAGCGTAACAGCTTTGTCACTTTAAAAAAGTACCATTCTGTCTGCTTTTTCCATGATTTATCAAGAATAGAATAAGGAGAGCGCAGTGAATGAAGCTGTTGTACAAAACCCTGCTGCGGCAGGTTCATCAAATTGGAAGCAATGGTTAGGTATTGCTTTTCTTGTTTATCTACTTTTAGTTGCGGTTGGGATGATTGGAAGCGGCTTTAAACTGGCCGCCGGTCCCCAGGCTAAAGAGCTGTTTGAATTTGCCAGTAACCCGATAACTGCATTGGTTATTGGTGTATTGGCAACCGCCTTGATCCAATCGTCAAGTACAGTCACATCGATTATAGTCGGATTGGTTGCAGGTGGCATGCCGGTAGAGATCGCTATCCCCATGGTGATGGGTGCAAATATCGGCACAACGGTAACCAATACCATTGTCTCATTAGGTATGGTGAGGCAGGGCGATGATTTTAAACGCGCATTCGCAGCGGCGACCATTCATGACTTCTTCAATGTGTTGAGTGTCATCATATTCCTACCACTAGAAGTGATGTTCGGAGTGTTGGAAAAGATGGGCGCTTATCTGGCAACTCTATTGGTGGGCGGTGAGTCGATGTCAGTTAAAGGCTTTAACTTTATAAAACCTTTGGTTAAACCACCGCTGAACCTGCTCAAAGAGACCTTCCACGGAATCGGCTTATCTGATTTGATTGTTGGTGTTGCGCTGATTGTTTTGGGTATCACCTTCATATTCTTTGTGATTACTGCCATTGGCAAGATACTGAAAGTGATCATGGTCGGTAAAGCGAAAGACATTCTACACAACGCTGTAGGTCGTGGACCAATCTCTGGAATTACTTCGGGTACGCTGATCACAGTATTGGTCCAGTCCTCATCCACTACGACAAGTTTAATTGTGCCGCTGGCAGGCAGTGGCGTCTTTAATTTGCGTCAGGTCTATCCATTCACCTTAGGGGCCAATATAGGGACAACTATTACAGCCCTGTTGGCCGCTACAGCGATAACCGGTGTCAATGCAATCTTTGCTTTACAGATTGCTTTGATTCACTTTCTCTATAATCTGATTGGTGTGCTGGTGATTTACACTATTCCGCCGTTACGCGATATCCCAATCAGAGCCGCAGAGATACTTTCAACGTTAGCACAGAGAAACAAACTCTACGTGGCCGGCTACATGCTACTCGTATTTGTCATAATTCCGTTGATTCTGATCGGTACCAGTGAACTTTTATTTTAAGTCTCATAGGAGTTAAAGATGTCTGATATACAAACACACAAGCAGGCCTTAGAGGCTAAAATCGGTGAGCTGGAAACCAAGCTTGCCGGGTTGAAGGCTGAACTGCAGAAAGAGGTCGAAACAGAGCAGCATGATGCGATAGATCAGTTGGATTTTCACTACTCTGATCTTGATTCGACTTTCAGTTCACTTAAGGAGTTTCTTGATGTGCTTCGCGAAGACTTCAGAAAAACCTTCAGTTAAGGAGAATTCATAGTGAAACTATCTATATTTGCTGGTTGCCTTATTCTTCTTATCGGAAGCCAGTCTGTCGTTGCTGGCACAGAGAAGAAAATAGAGCTCTCTGAAGTTCCAGAAACGGTGATAAAAGTGATTGAGGCGCGTTTTAGTCAAGCCACTTTATTGACTGCCAACACGGAAACTGAAATCGATGGTTCTGTGGTTTATGAGGTCCAGGGGAAATTGTCCGATGGACATCTGGCGGAGTTCGATGTTTTTCCTGATGGAAAAATCGAAGAAGTTGAAGTGATATTCCCGATTGAGATGGTGCCTGGAGCTATTTTGAAATCGATCGATCAAAAAATGGCAGGATTCAAACCCACTAAAATTGAAGCCACTCATTCAGCCAGCATGAAAGTAGTTGGTTATGAGTTTGAAGGGATGCTGAACGGCCAGAAAATCGATCTGGAAGTCTCAGCGGATGGCCGCACCATTACGGTTGCAGATCAGTAAATAATTGGGTTGTACGAGAAGAGGGGAGAGTAACTCCCCTCGCTCCGTAACATCAGGGGTCGGAGTCGAGAGCTCTCATAGTGTGTGTCACCCCGAAATAGCACTAGCGCATTTCTCTAACAGTTCAATCCGCTCTCGATTCGACTCCGACCCCGGAGTCATGGGTGGTGACAGATACCTTGATCGCTCATTCGCCGAACTATCGGGGTTATCACAAAATTCTTTCGGTGTATCGGATCCTGCCATCATCAGGCTTTCAACTTCATTTTGTTTTAGGGAAGAAGAGCACGGCAGATAATGGTATAGAAATCGAATGTCAGGATTAAGACCGCTTTGATCCTCCATCTTTATCGTTCTGGTTGTAGATGAAGCAACCTGTTTTGGTTTAAAAACCACATTGGGATCCCCATAAACTATCCACCCAGGCAGCATTATCGACAAAAGGGTTACGATTACCCTGTCGCTCAACAATCCTTTGGTGGCGTGTGATCTCTTCACTGCTGACTGGGTCTTGGCTATGCCATTGATAAAGAGTACATAGGTCGCCAAGAGCAGCGCCACTGGTTCCGCTGTAGTCAACCAGGGTTAAATCACCCGTACCCGTAGAGTCATTACCGTTGTAGCGAATATCCATATAGAACATCATACGTGCAATATCGCCTTTGATTTCATCGCGGGGTTCGAAGCTGTCACTGTCGGTATAGTTACCTGGTGCTTCGCTGATCATATTGCCGCCGTTGTCATAGTCTTTATTGCCGCGTGTGGAGTTAACCGATGCATCAGCAGGACGCAATTGGTGAATGTCTGTATAGGCCCAGTGGCTTGAGCTGGGGAAACCATGACTCTTTGGCCAGGTATGTTCACGGTTCCAGGCATCTGGATCATTATTGCCAGATGCGTTAAAAGATTTTGCTTGGGAGCGGCCAGTGTAGATCAGAATGACGTTATTGGTGTTTGCTGGATCCTCATCACTATATTTGAGCGCTTCCCAGGCCTGGGAGTAGGTCATGGGGTTGTGGTTACGAGCTGCCGCTTCTGCAAGCGCATTGAAGAGTATAGTGCCGGTTTGGCCAATGGCATCGGCATAGTAGGTATTAAGGCCACTCCAGAGATAGTCAGTATTACCATTGTTACCGCTCAGCGAGTATGTGGCGGACAAACGCACATCGCTGTAACTGGAGTAGGCCCGTAACATGATGTAATAGCTGCCGGTTGTTGGTGCAGTGAATGTACAGGACTCACTGTTACCGGACAGGTAGGGGCGGCATTCATAGATTGAAGTCGTCGGTGGCTGTAGAGATGAAACATACAGATCCACATCTCCACTACCGCCACTGATGTTGATGCTTAACTCGATTGCATCCGCAGGTATATCAATTTGATAGAGGGTTTCACTGCCAGTGGAGGCGGATAAACTGTCGATAGGTACGTTATTTTGAAGCAGGTTTGAGGTGGAGCCGTCATCGGTCTCATAGGCGGCACTTAGCGTTAAACCGGAAAATGCCTGATAGGCTTGTAGCTTTACGAAATAGGTGCTTGCCTGTGGAGAAGCAAAGAGGCATTGCTCACTATTACCATACAGATAGGGGCCGCAATCATTATCAGACTCGGTTGGCACACTTCCGGCTTTTACATAAAGGTCGGCATCGCCATAGCCATCGGCTATCTCGATGTTCAGATTGCTACTGTTTGAGGGAATCGTGATCTCGAAATCTAAACTATCGCCAGTTGTTGCGCTTAGATTATGTTGCGGAACACCATTCTGTAATTCCACAGAGAATACGTCTTGAGTCAATACGATTGCCAGAAAAAAGAGAGCGATCCTGTTGTTCATGATTTACTTCCGATGTTAGGAAGTAAAAGCATGAGCGATGAAGGTTATCGGAGAATGAATATAAAATGTTATAACGATGACAAGACAATGCAACATCAGGGGTCGGAGTCGAGAGCTCCCATAGCGTGTATTACCTCGAAAAAACAGTAACGGATTTCGCTAACAGTTCAATCCGCTCTCGATTCGACTCCGACCCCGGAGTCATGAAAAACCTGTCCTTACACTTATCTTCTTCATTCGCTCTGAGCAGGGTTTGGCCTTTTCACTATCTACATGTACTACAACACGATTGTTCACCAGAAAACCCCTATCTTTCCCAGCTATTGATTAGGTCATTTGCATAAAAACTAAATATTATTGTCACATTCACAAGATATCCTCGATGCGTTTTAACAATAACAACATCTTAGGAGAATTCCATGAAGATATCTGTCTTAGCCGCCGCCCTCAGCTTCTCGCTTTCGGGCATGGCAATCGCAGAAGATGTGCATAAACTCGATCTCAGCTTAAACGTCATCGGTCAGCACCAAACTGGTGTGTTTGACGATAGCGCCTCCGAGATAGTCGCGCATGATCCGGACAGTCAGCGTCTATTTGCCGTCAATGCGAGCGCAGCCAGTGTCGACGTGTTGGATATCAACGACCCAACCAATCCCTTGCAGATAGGCATGATTGATGCGACCGAACTCGGTGCAAGCGCTAACAGTGTCGCGGTACACAAGGGAGTCGTCGCTGTTGCCATCGAGGCTGAAGACAAGCAGTCACCCGGTCTTGTGGCATTTTATAACACCATTGATCTAGGACTGATCGGCACTATCCAGGTGGGCGCGCTCCCCGACATGTTAACCTTTACTCCGAATGGTAAATATCTCCTGGTGGCCAACGAAGGAGAGCCTAATGATGACTATAGTGTCGACCCCGAGGGTTCCGTCAGTATCATCGACCTGAGACACGGCATCGCTCATGCCAAGGTCAGAACCGCTGACTTTAAGCGATTCAATAAGAGAGCAGAAAAACTCAAGAAACGCGGTATACGAATTTTCGGGCCCGGCGCCACGGTGGCACAGGATCTGGAGCCGGAATACATCGCGGTTTCAAAAAATTCCCGCAAAGCCTGGGTCAGCCTGCAGGAGGCCAATGCCCTGGCCGTGATCAATATCCCCCAAGCCAGAGTGGTAGCACTGCAACCATTGGGCACCAAAGATCACAGTCTACCGGCTAACGCACTGGATGTTAGCAACAAGGATGACGTAATCAACATCGCCAACTGGCCAATCAAAGGTATGTACCAACCCGATGCAATCGCCAGCTACAGATTCCATGGTCGGACCTATATCGTGACTGCCAATGAGGGTGACAGTCGTGACTATGATGGCTTTAGCGAAGAGGCGCGGGTCAAGGATCTTGATCTTGACCCAATTGCTTTCCCAAATGCCGATGCACTGCAGGATAGCGCTGCACTCGGCCGCCTCAAAACAACCACAGTCAACGGCGACATTGATGGTGATGGGGATTTCGACGAGATCTACAGCTACGGCGCTCGCTCCTTTTCGATCCGCAACGCCAACGGCAAACTGATCTATGACTCTGCTGATGACTTCGAGCGCATTACAGCAGAGTTGCTGCCCGACAACTTCAATAGCAACAACGACGACAACGACTCTTTTGACAGTCGTTCCGATGATAAAGGCCCCGAACCTGAGGGTGTCGCTATCGGCAAGATCGAGGATCACCAGTTCGCATTTATCGGACTGGAGCGTCTCGGTGGGGTAATGGTCTACGACATCACCAATCCCCATCAGGTGACATTCGTCGACTATCTGAACAACCGTGACTTCAGTGTCGATGCAGAGCTGGAGAGTGGTGTCAGCAACCCACTCGCCGGCGACCTCGGCCCTGAGGGAATCACCTTCATCGCCAAGGATGACAGCCCCATCGAAAAGCCACTTCTCGTAGTCGGTAACGAAGTAAGTGGTACCACTACCCTCTACGCCATCGAGGTAAATGAGGAAGAGGACAAAGATCTGGAAGAGGATGATTAACTGGCGTTAAGAGAATAAAAAATGGGTCAGGGATAAAGGAACTACACTTCATTCGAAGGGGCTGCTTGCAGCCCCTTTTTTTTAGTGTGGTGCGTCATACTAATCCAGTTTGCCTTAACAGCACTCCTCTTCCAGCTGAACCCCGAAGGGGGCGGACTGATTAATTGTTGTTTCTTCAGAACGACATACTCACTACTTATAACCAACACAAAAAGTTCTTTGGGTCTTCATTCCCAAGTCACAGAGTCCCTTTCTAATCTTCAACTCTTCTTTTGAACGACCAATCTTTTTGGAGGAGTTAAGCATGTCCTTAAGAACAAAGTTGACAGGCGTGGTGGCATTGACAGCACTGAGCGCCGCATTGAATCTGATGGCCGCACCAGTTATCGAGCAGGGGATTCAGATCGGTGATGTGACCGCTGACGGCAGCGCTATCATCTGGAGCCGCGCCGATCGTCCGTCGCGCATGATGGTGGAGTTCGCCTATAACGAGAGCTTTGCCGATTCCGTGGTGGTGCGTGGTCCCTACGCCACCCCCGAAAGCGACTACACCGCCCGCCAGGATCTGACTGAGCTAGCGGCCGGCGAAGAGGTCTACGTCAAGGTCTGGTTCGAGGATTTGAGTAACGAACGCGACCCGAGTGAGCCGGTCTACGGCCAGTTCAGTATCCCAGACAAAAAGGACAGCGTGCGCTTCGTCTGGGGCGGTGACACCGCCGGTCAGGGCTGGGGTATCAACGAAGATTTCGGCGGCATGAAGATCTATGAGCAGATGCGCAAGGTTGAGCCCGACTTTTTCATCCACAACGGTGACAGTGTCTACTCCGACGGCCCCATCAAAGATGTCGTGGTAGCCGAGAACGGTGAGATCTGGACCAACCTGGTCACCCCCGAGGTGAGCAAAGTGGCAGAGACCCTGGAGGAGTTCCGCGGCCGCTACAAATACAACCTGCTGGATGAGAACCTGCGTCGCTTCAACGCTGAAGTACCCCAGATCTGGCAGTGGGACGATCACGAAGTGGTCAACAACTGGTCCGATGCTAAAGACCTGGAAAGTGACGATCGGTACACGGTCAAAGAGGTGCCTCAGCTGGTGGCCCACGCCACCCGTGCCTTTCACGAGTACGCGCCCCTACGCCCCCACTGCGCAGAAGAGTCAGATCGCATCTACCGCAAGATCTCCTACGGCAAGCTGCTGGACGTCTTCGTTATCGACATGCGCAGCTATCGCGGTCCCAACACCGACAACCTGCAGCTGGAAGAGAGTGAAGAGACCGCTATCCTCGGCGAGGATCAGCTGAACTGGTTGATGGACGCCCTGGAAGAGTCGAAGGCGGTGTGGAAGGTCATCTCCTCCGACATGCCCATCGGCCTCAACGTGAGCGACGACTATGTCAACAACCCGCCACAGCGCTGGGAAGCGGTAGCCAACGGTAACGACGGCCCCGCCCTGGGTCGCGAGCTGGAGATCGCCCGACTGCTGCACTTTATCAAAGAGGAGAAGATCCGCAACACCGTCTGGCTGACCGCTGATGTGCACTATGCTGCGGCCCACTACTACAATCCGAGAAAAGCGGCCACCGATGACTTTACCCCCTTCTGGGAGTTCGTTGCAGGACCGCTCAACGCGGGTACCTTCGGCCCCAACTCCACCGACGGCACCTTCGGTCCTGAAGTGGTCTTCACCAAGGCCCCGCCCGAGGGTCAGGCCAATCTGTCACCTTACGCAGGGCTACAGTTCTTTGGACAGGTCGACATCAACCGCAAGACCAGGGCAATGACTGTACGACTGAAAGACATCTATGGCGACACCCTCTTCAAGCAGGAGCTCAGAGCCGGGAAGCTGGAACATCATGAGAAAGATGATGATTAATTGACCGATCGATAGCTGCGGTTTCACAAAGCCCGGTGGTAGACGCCATCGGGTTTTTTGTTGAGTGAAATCAATATGAGTTTGGAACGGTCAACTGATCTATTTAAGTTTACTAACCAGAACGTAAGTGAGTAAAAGTGATAGAGTAGTAACCAGAGTAAGCCACACAAACCCCCATCATGAAACCAACCAATCACGCAGACCGCCATGTAGTGGTTCTTGGCGCGAGCACTAAGCCCATGCGCTACTCGAACCAGGCGGTGCGCCGACTGCTGGAGCAGGGCTATCGGGTCACTCCAGTACATCCCCGTTTCGAAGAGATCGAAGGACTCAAGGTTGCCAAAGATCTGAGTCAGGTTCCACAACCGGTGGACACCCTGACTCTCTATGTGGGCCCGGAACGCATGCGGCCCATGATCGATGACCTGATATACCTGAAACCGGATCGAGTGATCTTCAACCCGGGGAGCGAATCAGCGGAACTAAGACACCGACTGGAGCAGGCCGGCATCCACTGGCTGGAGGCCTGTACCCTGGTGATGTTGCGAATTGGTACCTTCTAAGGGTTAACTGGAACTGTCTCCGTCCCAGTGCGTCCGCGGCACTTGTGTTTCCTTTCACGTTGTTTCGGATATTTGCTGAGGGCGTCGTTGACAGGTGTTTCCCGGAGACCGCCAGTCTTATTAACCCGGCGACTAAGTATATTGTCTTCAGGGTTTCAAGCCTGCCCTTGATCAAGGCGCACCCCAAGGGCACTTCCTTCGGCGCGCGGCTCGCAGGCAATGGTTGTTCCCTTGTCAAGAGCCGCAACACCGGCATAGAGGCTAAACCCAGACACTTTCGCTACTTGGGCAAAACGGTCATCCTCTTCCTGGTTCGGTGCGTGCAAACATTTGGTCTCAATGCGTCACCTCTGGCTCGGTTATGAAACCGATATGACTCAAACCTGCGCGAGAGGCTGTTGTCATGACATCAGCGATTACTTCATAGCGTGATGACTTGTCAGCGTAGAGATGAATTTCCGTCTCCGGGCTGTGGTTTGCAAGTGCGGCAAAGCGGTTTTCGAGATCGTCAGTGACAAGGATATCGCCATCCCAATAGAGTCCACCTGCTGCGTCAATGGCGATTTCCACCTTGCTGGCTTTCTCTTGAGGCTGAGAACTGGCCTTCGGAAGATCCAGTTTGACTGCATGGGTGAGTAAGGGGGCGGTGACCATGAAGATCACCAGAAGAACCAGCATGACGTCGATCAACGGAATCATGTTGATTTCGGCTCGTGGTCCACTGCACCCTGAACTCCCCTGGTTTAGAAAAGCCATCTCAAATCCCCCGCACGCTGTTTGGCAGGGTCTGCCCGGTGACCAGGTAGTGATGCAACTCATGGGCGAAACCATCCAGTTGCGCCATCAACATCTGGTTGCTACGGGAGAAAACATTAAAAGCAAGTACAGCAGGAATGGCTACTGCCAATCCCAGCGCCGTCATGATCAGGGCCTCGCCGACCGGGCCGGCTATCTGTGCAAGGGAGGCCGCCCCTTCGATACTGATGGCGGATAGCGCATGGTGTACACCCCAGACCGTACCGAACAGACCAACGAAAGGGGAGACGGCTGCGATTGACGCCAGCAGGGTCTGGCCATTTTCAAGTCGTGTGCCTTCCTCGCCAACCACCCGGTTCATGCAGCGTAGCAGCAACTCCTCGCGGTCTGTGGCCTGTATCTCACGCACATCGGCATGGACCGAAAACGAAGCCTGTGCAAGACGTGAAAAGGGGTTGTTCGACTCTTCCGCTGGTCCTGAACCGGTAGGATCACTCTTCCACATATTGAGGCGATAGCGGTTACTGCGGCGTTTCAGTTGCCATAGCAACAGCGACTTACCGACGATCCAGAACCATGACACCAGTGACATCAGCAGCAGTATGCAAAAAAGGGTTGCCCCCACACTATCGGTATGGGCAAAAAAATACTCGATGGGATTAAGGTCACTCATTATCTATTTCTCCAGATTAAATTGGATCGGCACCACTACCCAGGCCGCTACGTTCAGGCCGCCTTGCCGGGCCGGCACGAATCGCCATTGTTTAACTGCACTGCTGGCTGCCTGATCGAGTCGTGGGTGACCGCTACTTACCTGAATCTGCACAGTCTCGGGGTGGCCTTGGGCATCAACCCTGACCCGCAGTTGCACCTCACCCTCTTCACGCCGCTTGCGGGACATCAGTGGATATTTAGGATCTGGGTTGTGCAGATAGTCTGCATAAAACTGCGGCGCGGAGAGTCTACTCTCGCTAGCGGTGACAGCCGCCGTTTGCAATACCGTGGGGGTGTGCGATACAGGCTCGGCAACAGGTGTCCTGGGAACTTCCTGTTTTTCCACTGGCTTTGGGTGTGGCTTTCTAGTTGGCTTCACCTTGGGAGCCGGCTTCTTTGTCGCTTCAGCCTTGGTTCTGGCTGGTGGGGCTGATAGTTCCTGTATTTGTGGCGCTGGTTCCGGTGGCTGTGGTTTTGGTGACTCAGGTACGGGCGTTTCCGGTGCTGGCTGAGGTGCTGGGGTCCGCTTCTGCTCAGGGGCCTTAAGCAACATGCCGACCATAATACGGGGCTTCTGTGGCTCTGAATGTCGCATACCGGCCAGAAACATCAGTGCCGCCCCATGCAGCGCGATTACGAAGGCCAACGCTATCGCATACCGGACCCATGTGGCCAGCTCATAATCCTGAAGCTGTTGCATGACAAAGCCTACCTGACCCTTATCATCACCATCAGGGTAGATGGAGTGCCTCGGCAATCTCCTGCCATGAGACATATTTGAAGTTTTGCGCTGCATCAGGTAATTGCTTGTAGCCATCCTGCACGATCAGCATGCCATCACTGTAAGTCCGGCCAAAATTGAGTGCTGCGGCTTCCAAACCATCGGTGTCCGAAACCCCATCGATACCCAAATCAGCGTTGATACCGATACGAAATGAGCCGCGATAGGCAAACGGCGGCTCAAGATCCAGCACTGCGAAACTGCTGTCTCCCTGGCTCGATGCAATCAGGTAACTTGCCTGCTGCCCACGATAGATAGCCAACCCCTCGACATCGGCGGTCAGGTGCTGACCCACCGGCAGCACAGGATGAGGCTGATCGTTGAGAGAAGCTTCCGCCCCCAGTGTCCAAATACCGTGATCCTCTTCCGCGATAAACAGGCGTTGCCGAAGATCGTCGACCACACAGCCTTCAGCAAGGCCATTCATGTTGAACCTACGTAGCTCAGTGCCGCTATATCCTTCACCATTTGCCGCTATCGCATATTGCACATAGATGCCGCTTTTATCGTTAACGAATGCCTCCAACCCACCTTGAGGCGGTTGGTAGAGACAGATGCCGTAGAGCTCCTTCTGGGTAGTCGGAATGTGCCCCGCATCGCGTAGATTGCCTTCTGCATCTATTTCGAAGACCACCAGGGTGTTTTCATCCCGTTGGGTCGCCAGTGCCAGGTCAACACTACGCCCGTCCAGATGAACCTGTTGGCGTAGGTCAACATTGTTGATCCGTCCTACATCGAGAAATTGCAGTTGATTACCCTGCAAATCGTAACTCAGCAATCCCTGTTTCTTGTCTGTGCCAAACACCCGGGAGAGAGTGGGATCAATCGGGTTGACCCACAAAGCGGGATCGTCAGCAGAATCACCTCGCTGCGCCATCGACACTGTCTGCCCCTGGGCCTCTATGATAGGTAGGGTTGCTGTTGGGTGATCTTTGACAGGCCATTGCAATGGCTCTGTCCGCCAACGACCCTGGGTACGTACTGACAACCGCCCGCTGGTTGCCAGCACGCCATCCGCATCCTTTATCCGCAGGGAACGGGCCAGGCTCCAGTGACCCTGCTGGCGCAACATCAAACTCAGGTTTTCTCCCTTGGCATCGAGTATTGCGAGGCCACTTGGTACTACGGCCAAGGCTCCAGCACCACCCGCCAATAGACCGTAAGGCCAACGCGCAACAACCAAGTGGCGTTCTGGCACCCCTTCAGCATCCGCCGGGTAGGCCCAAATGCCGAACGTTTCTTCACTGACATATAAGGTATGCGTGATGTCATCCACACGACAATGTTCGCTCCCTGGCGGTAACGCCAGGTGTCGCAACAGACGCGGCTCGGGACCGCTCAACAACCACTGTTCGGCCAAGCCATCTCGGCCGATCAGAAACAGCTGGATAAGTTGCTGGCTGTCCCTATAGAGACACTGGCTTTTTACTGAAAAGGGCTGACCGGGCAAATGGCTGCTGTTGGTAATGATGCCCTTTGATAGATCCACATCAAGCAATACCGCCTGCTGTGCATTTTCGTCGAACACCACCACCAAGGCACCCTGTTCCGTAGGTCGGCTATCCAGATGGGCGCCGCGCAACTTGAGAGTGGCGGTCTCATCTCCTCTGCCATCTACCAGATTCAGACGCTGCTTGTTGAGCGCCATCCAGTATCCACCTGATAGCGCAGCCAGTTCCCGTGCATCTTCCACAGTTGCAGGAAGCCCTGCTGCAACTGGGGGGGAGATCAAGGCAAACAGTGTCATTCCTAACACTAAAAGTCGGTAACGTAACATCTGGTAGACCATCTCGAATAAGTAGAACATTTAGAAAGACGCCACTTTGATGCCCAACCGATAGGTTCGACCATAGCTTTCGTATTGGGCGTTCAGATCCTCATCGTTGGTGTAGACATAGTATGCCTCGTCACTCAGGTTGAGCGCCTCAAACACTAGCTGTACATGACGGCCAATCCTATAGTTTGCCGAGAGATCGTATTGGGTCTGATCGTCCACATATAGATCGCCATCACTGTTGCTGATATCGCCGACCTCAAGCAGATACTCGGACTTGTGGTTGATTGCCAGACGGAGGCTGAACGGACCTTTTTCGTAGCCCAAGGTAGTGTTCAGGGTGAGATCGGACTGGCTGGGTAAGTCGATCTCCCGGGAGACCTGCTCCCCATCACTGTAACCTTTGATGCGAGCCTTCGAATCGGTGAAGGTGGCGTTTGCGGAAAACAGCAGACCATCCCAAGGCGAGGGCAGCTGCCGGAAGGTCTGGGCATAGGCCAGCTCCAGACCGCGCACTTTTGCGTTATTGCCATTGGTGTAGGTTTTGGCTTCACTGAAGTCGCTCCAGATGCCGCTCCCGGCGAGGTCGGTGTTATAGATAAAGTCATCAATCTCTTTATAGAACAGATAGGCCGACATCACTCCTGCGTAACCCATACGACGCTCGAGGCCCAGGTCCAGGTTAGTGGACGTCATAGGTTCCAAATCCGGGTTACCAAATTCCGCCTCGTCATCATCAAGGACATAGCCGGGTGCCAGCTGCTTGAAAGTCGGGCGAACCACAGAGTGAGTCCAAGCCGTGCGCACTGTGGTGTCGTTGTCGAGATCGACGCGTAGCTGAAGATCCGGCAACCAGTTGTGATAGCGATGATCCGCCTCAACGTCAACCAGAGCACCGTCATTCACGCCGGTACCTTTGGCGTTGAAGTCCGTGCCTTCGTAACGGACACCGGCGAGCAGTCGCCACATCCCCTGACTGAAGGTGTTCTGCACGTAGGCGGCATCGATATCTTCGTTCATGGTGAAGTCATCGATGCGCGAGTCCTCTTCATCCAGGTAGGCCGAGCGGTCGATAGTGTCAATAAAATCATCTATCGCTCCAGCGCTGATGCCTGGGCCGAAATCACCATGCGGATAGTCAACGCTGTCAGAGGTGTAGTTGGTCAGCGACGGGTTACCGAAATCATCGCCATCGATCTTCCAAGCGGTGTATTCGTTGCTCTTCTCACGTCGGCTGATTTTGGCGCCAAACTTGAGTTCGTTATCCAGTCCGCCGAGTACAAAATAGCGCTCCAGATCGAAATGCAGATTGTGTTCGGAGTCCTCAGTGTATTGATCCGCCATCTTGATAGAGTCCAACTCATAGTCGGCAGCGGAATTGATGGCAGCATCACCGATCAGCTCCGGCTTTCTGGTATCGGTGAACCCGGCCTGATAGGTCTCGCTGGACTTGAACTTGGCGGAAGAGATGTAGTTCGGCGTGTCCTGGTCCGCTTTACTGATGCCAACCCCCAGGCCCAGGTCCCACTCGCCGATAGTGCGATCCATACCCAACTGGAAGGAGTGGATGTCGTGGGTCTCCTTGCGGGATTTGAGTTCGCGCGACGACTCGGTGTCACCCAAGCTTCCCTCAGTCTGCGGATCGTCGAATTCTATGTTGTGGCGCTGCCGTGTCTCTTCGTCTGAATAGCTACTGAACATCGAATTCAGATAGTAGGAAGCACCGGCCTGAGGACGATATTCAATATTGAACACTCCCCCCAGCCGTTCGCGGGTAATCTGGTAGTCGCGTCGCTCGAACTCCTCCAGGGCAGGTGTAGCACCGGACTGATCCCAGGCACCACCGGTCTCGGTATTGTCTGACCCGAACTCCCGGGTATCAGAGCTGATGCCTGCAGCGATGCCGAGTTTGTCGTCAGCAAACAGATCACTCCAGGCAGCAGAACCATAGGGACTGGTCTTATCAATGTTGGTATTGTTACTCCCACCACCCTCTAGTGAATAGAACAGGCCTTTGTGGTCGAAGGCAGATATGGTCTTCACATCGATGGTGCCACCGATTGAGTTGGCATCCTGATCCGGAGTCAAAGTTTTGGATATCTCCAGCGAGCTGATCAAGCCCGATGGCAATACATCGAGGGCAACAGCACGTGAGTCGCTCTCCGGTGACGGCACAAGACTGCCATTGATAGTGACCGAATTCATATCCGGCGCCATACCACGAATCCGCACATAGCGACCTTCTCCCTGATCACGTTCAATGGAGACGCCGGGAAGACGCTGCAACGCCTCGGCAGCATTAGTATCCGGCAACTGTCCGATGTCGTCGGCATGCACAGCGCTGACAATATTGTCGGCCATTTGCTGTACATCGAGTGCGCTATCCATGCTGGCGGCCTGGCCGGTAACCTGTATTGTCTCGAGTACCTGGGTATCTTCATCTGCCCAGAGCTGCCCGCTAACTGCGGTGGCCACGGCAATGGCAAGAGCCTTACGGCAGAAAACAGCTGTTCGCTGCGAGTTTGTCACTATATTTGCGTGCATCCTACTTCTCCGATTTGACGCCGGATCGGCTCACCATCTCGAATGGCTACGCCTTGCCGTCTGGTTGACTACGGAGCGCAGGATACGCATCAATAATTTCAATTTTTTGACATACCAAACTCATCGAACACTAAAAATCAGTGACTTAGCGTTGCGCGGACATGAATGTGAGCCTATATGCCTTACCTCGCATCGATTTATAAACAACCCGAAACCGTAGCGAGATAAGTGCAGCTGGCAGCAGGATAAAATTTGAGATATCCGACCACTGCTATGTCCTACTAACTTTAACCATTACGGTTGTAACTGATTCATTGCTGTTGGTTTCTATTGATGATTGAGACATGAAAAAGCATCGTAAAGCAGAGGATCACGGCTAGAAAAAACTTACAAGTCATCAGTATCTTAAATAGATGGGGAGAGAAACTCCCCTCTCCCCTTGCGGGAGAGGGGCCGGGGGAGAGGGGGAGAATGAACACCCTGTTTTCAACAAAAATCAGCACAATAAAGATAAAGGATCAATGCGGTTTTATCTTTCAACCAAGTGAAGCGCTTTGCGTACACCCTCTCCCCAACCCCTCTCCCGTAAAGGGAGAGGGGCTTTTAGAGGAGATTGAAAGTTAATGGGGCAGCAGCGATATCCGACAACTAAACAGTGAGCTGATCGAACCCCCCTAACGGAAAAGGGCTCCAAATGTCGCGGATTTGTCATAAACAGGATCTAACATGCCAGATCACCGACTCTGATATGGAATCTACATGTCATCTAACTACCGCTTCGCTCTGTTGACCATGATGCTGGTCGCCGGTCTTTGTATCTGGCTCTATGCCAGCCTTGGTACAGGCAAGCCTTTTGCGGTTTGGAAATGGGTGGACATCGCCAGTGAAGGCGGTATCGCGTTGATGTCAGCGGTATGGTCCCTGATCATACTCACAAGCCGGCCGAGTGGAAGGGTGACCACTATGCTGGCAGGGGGCTTGATCGCGATTGCATTCGGTTCCTGGGTGGATTGTCTGGATGAATTCTTCGCCATCCCCCATGAAGTCTACTGGGACAACTGGTTGGAATCGTTGCCGACCCTGTGCGGTGTTCTAGCGTTGACCGCTGGTCTCTATCTTTGGCGTCAGGAGCAGTTCTCCCTCAACGAACACATGCAAAAGCGAGAGCGCCTGTTTCGAGATCACCGCTCATTCGATCGCGTTACCCAACTGGCCAATGCCGACTATCTGCGCCGCCAGATTCGCTTGGAGCAGGAACAGAATCCCCAGCAACCCTGTGCCCTGATCCTACTCGACGTCAATCAGTTTCATCGGATCAACCGCCAATATGGTCAACCCGAAGGCGATCGACTTTTACAGGCGATCAGCCATCTGCTTCTGCTTAACATGCGCCCGGACGATCTGCTGTGCCGCTACGCCGGCGACCGATTCGCCATCCTCATGCCAGCTACCAACCAACAAGCTGTCAGCCAGGTGGCTCAGCATCTGGAGCGTGTGGTCAACCTGTTGGCGCACCATACGCGAGATCAGAATGAGCGCATCCTGGTCTCGGTCCGCATTGCTTGTGCCGTGGCCGACTCAGAGCCTGACAAATTGCTGCATGAGTTAAATACCGCGCTGGAGCCAACACCTCCCACTGTTCTTAACGCAGCAGTGAGCACCTAGTGGCGTGACTGACTACTACCAAACCAATACCCGCTTCATTCCTGCGAATTACCAGGCGGCGCTGCTGCTCGAATATGCTCGGGACCAAGAGATAGACTGCATAGCACTATTGCGTGGTACAGGCTTACGTCCACAAGAGCTGGTTACCGAGAATAGTCTGCTAACGCCAGGCGACTACCTACAGATGTTGCAGAATCTCAGTGAAATCCTGCCGGATCGTGCCACCAGCTTTATGCTCGGCCAGCAGCTCCTGCCAGGCCATATGGGAAACATCAGTCATGCTATGCTGCATGCTCGCAACCTGCGCCAAGCACTCGATATCCTGATCCGTTACCAGGCCTGGTTAAGCCCGTTGTTGGCCCCCCATTTGATGACCCTGGGTGAGCAGACCTCGCTCTATTGGACCGACAGCTGCATCAACCACAAACTGCGTGGCTTTGTCGTCGAAATGATGATGACCGCGGTCACCGGCATGAGCCGCTGGCTTAGCGGAGTACGCCTGCCTTGGCGATACCATTTCAACCGCACCCGTCCGGCCTATATCGAGCAATATGCGGTACACCTGGGGACGGAAACCAAATTCAACGACTATTTCGATGCCATGCTTATCGACAACGACTGGTTGGACTCTCCCTGGCCACGCGGTAGTGACATGGCCACCAAGGTTGCCCTGAGTGAAGTCGAAAAAGAGAGCTCGCCATCCTTCAGTCGTCAAAGCCTGCTCTCGGCCTTGTATGACTACCTGCATGAGCGCGTTCGTCTGGCTCCCACCCTGGAAAAGAGCGCAGCCGACTTCGGTATCAGTCCAGCGACATTCAAACGACATCTGGCCCAACATGGTAGCCATTTTCAGGCAGAGTTGGATCAGGTGCGTACCCACATCACCCTACAGATGATGTCTACGCAGGGCTACAACAACGAACAAATTGCAGCATACCTGGGTTTTCACGATGCCAACAATTTTCGACGTTCCTTCAAACGCTGGACCGGACTCACACCCTCAGTGCTTCGGATCCATCTGCTTCAACCCAGTATCATCAAATAAAGAAGTGTCATAGTTAATTTCCGACCAATATGTGGACTCCGCATCTCTATTCTCAAGTTCTTGGCTATTGTCAATAATAATGATCTTGTGTTGTTTAAAATATATATAAAACCACTGTTGTCCAGCTTACTTTAACCATCTTGGTTGTAACTGATTAATTGATATTGGTTTCTATTGGTGATTGAGAATTGGTATATGAAAAAGCTTCAGTAGTAGAGGATCACAGCTAGAAAAAACTTACAAATCATCAGTATTATAAATAGGTGGGGAGAGAAACTCCCCTCACCCCTTGCGGGAGAGGGGCCGGGGGAGAGGGGGAGAATGAACACCCTATTTTTATTCAACAATCAGCAAGATAAATATGAACGATCAATGCGGTTTTATCTTTCAATCATATGAAACGCTTCGCGTACACCCTCTCCCCAACCCCTCTCCCGTAAAGGGAGAGGGGCTTTTTAGTTGTTCTGAGAAGATTGAAAGTTAATGGGACATTAGCAGTGATATAAAACAACACTGATGAGGTTCAGAATATAGAAAGAAAATTAGATGAAATATTAATTTGGAAATATCATTTTAAAGAATGGTTGGCATAAAATAGTTTCAGCAGGAACGAATCGTTTAATGCTAGCAGGCCCTAGTATGACGCACCACACTAGAGCACTGCTATCCAGTTCTCAATGTGGGAATAGCCAATCGATGCATGTCACCTTTTGATCAAGAATATGCTTGAAACTCTGAAAGTGAACAATCTGGTCGCCGGGTATATTAAGCCCTGAAGTGTGTATTGAATCTCTTAATTTGAGAAAGAAGTGCAGAAACGCCGTTATCAATTAGATCTTCTGGTTGGTGTTGACGCTTCATGATCGATTTAAGATACATCGCTTTACTGTGAATGGAGGTCGCGCCGCTACTGCTTGCAGATCCCGCGAGTTTATGAATAGCTTGATATAGTGTTGTGGTGTCATTTTCTGCGGATGCTTTGCGAATTGAAGTTTCAATAACAGGCAGCATAGCGAGGAACTCTTTCAGTATCAAACGAGCCGCCTTCTGATTGCCTGCTACACTTGCAAGCGCGACATCCCGGTCATAGACAGGGGTTTCGGCAGAGATTCTTGGTTGAGAGGGGGCTGGCTTAGTCTGGTAATTAACGTTATCGCACCATTTGGCAATAATTGCGTAGAGTTGTTCTGGTAGATAGGGTTTAGCAAGCATGTCATTCATACCAGCGTCAGCAACTTCCAGGCGTTTCTCAGGTAATACATGCGCTGTTACAGCAATAATTGGTGTCTTCTCAGTGGCTGAATTTTCTTTACGCAGCTCTTTTGCTGCCTCGATTCCACTCATGACCGGCATTTCCAGGTCTAGTAAAATCAGATCAAAACGTTTATCAGCAATCGTTTTCATCGCATCAACTGCACTCTTTTCGGCAACTACATTAGCGCCTTCGTTGATGAGTAGGGTCTTAGCTAACATTAGATTAACGTTACTGTCATCGACTACCAGGATATTCATATCCTGCAAAAGAGCACCATGGGATAGCGCTGGTGTTGGCTGGTCATTTGAGACGGAGGGTACGAGGGATAAACTACGCTTTTTTTCTTTTTGGGGTTTTGTTAGATAGATTGATATGGTAAAGGTTGACCCTTCACCTAATGTACTCTCCAGCGAGATGCTGCCACCCATAAGATTGACCAGTCGTTTAGCGATAACCAGGCCTAAACCTGTGCCGCCGTAGTGGCGGGTGATTGAACCATCGCATTGTTGAAATGGTTGAAAAAGTTGATCCTGTTGTTGTTGGGAAATTCCTATACCACTGTCTTGAATGGTGATCTGTAACCCGACTCTATCATTTTTTTGTGTCTGTTTTTGGATGTTTACTGAAACCTGGCCATGGTCCGTAAACTTGATTGCATTACCAACAAGATTTATCAGAATCTGTCTTAAACGGGATGGGTCACCATATAAAACATGTGGGATATCATCTGCAATATTTGTGGAAAGATTAAGACCCTTTTCCGCGGCCTTAGGTGTAAACAGAACATGTACACTGTTAAGCATTGACGCCAATGAAAAGTTACTGTTTTCCAGCTTGACTTTTCCAGCTTCCATTTTTGAGAAGTCTAGAATATCGTCAATAATATCGAGCAAGCTATTTGCTGAACTGGTAATGATTCGAAGATACTCTAGCTGTCTTTCATTCAGCTCCGTTTTTTCGAGAAGATGTGCGAATCCGATAACACCACTCATAGGTGTGCGAATCTCATGGCTCATGGTGGCCAGGAAGTCACTCTTAGCCTGACTGGCTGCTTCAGCACCCTCTTTCGCCCACTCCAGTTCCTGGGTGCGTTCTGCTACCAGATGTTCCAAGTCTTGTTGATAGGTAGTCAATTCATGATCATATGACTCGATTTTATCGAGCATCACATTAAATTCATCCACCAAAGTGCCAAGTTCATCATTACTGATTCTTTTAGCACGTTTGCTGAAATCACGTTCAGAGGTGACTGCACCCATTGTTGTAAGTAGCTGTCTAACAGGAACAGAAACAAATTTTTGAAAATAGTTGGATAGCAGTAGTGCGAATAACATCGAGAGTATGAATACTCCCAGAATTAAAAGCGATTGTTGAACTAAGGTGGAACGTACATTGCTCATGTCACCAACGATTACAAAGTAGCCAATTAACTCTTCATCTAGGATGATAGGTTCTTCGACCGCAACCCACCCAAACAGAGATTGATTGTCGCTGATATCAGTTTCAGTCTCAGATTGAGAGCTATGATACTCAGCGAAAACTTTACGATTAAGGTTGAGTATTTTTGCATTTACTACACTGTGTTGGGTGGCAAGTGTTGAAAGAATATCTTCAGCCGTTTCTTGATCACGAAATGCAATCGCAGCGCTACTGTTAGCGCCTAATAACTTGGCTAGAGTCTGTAGTTTTGTAATGGCCTCTCCCTGAGCTGAATTGAATTCAAAGGCCATGAATAGAAAAAGACTGAGCAGGAGTACAGAGGCTGCTGTAGTCAGGATAATGGCTTCAATCTTCTGCTTTATAGAAGCATTGAGCAAAATATTCATTATGGAGCTTCCTCATTGATAACTGTCGCCAGGTTAAGAAGGCGAGCACTTATCTCTAAGCCAGCTGCGCGAGTTGCCATGAGATTAATGGTGAACCTGATTTTGTCATTTTGGGTTTGTAGTTTAATCATACCACCATGGTTTATGAAGTTAGGCATCTCACTGATAGTTAGAATTGAATTTAATCTAATTAATTCTAATATATGTTGAGTCTCTTGTGGTGTTGAGTGAGCGAGATAGAGTACATTGCAACTTTTCAGACTGTTTCGTTTTTCGCTAAAATATTCTATCTTTATTGTGCGACCACGTAATGCTTTTCCATCCAGAGCATTAAGGTTATCCGAAAGGTTATCTCTGCCGATTGCACACAAAATAATTTGATTCTGTGACCCACCTGGTTGACCTTCAGGCCAGCGTGTAAACTTTGCAAAATTATAAATAAACACTGCTTTTAACAGGCTGATATTCTGTGCATCGTCCTGCGCTTCAGCTGTACAAACTGTTACGGGAACAAATGTTAAGAATAAAATGTAGACAAACAGCCTTGTTGTCACGTTAATCAATCCAAGTTATAACTATGTTAATTGTATGTGTACAATGCCAATGTAAAATATAATATTCAGCGAGTGCCAAAACGAATAACTGTCTAAAAAGAGGTGAATCAAAAAATACGTTTTGTCTATCGTAAATATCATTAGCGAAGATAATATCTGTATATTTAAAGTAATTTAGAGAGTAAAAAAATGCTTTTGACTAAAGTTATGGGTTAATGTCCTGCGATCAGTTTCAAGTGTCTCATTATTATTTTTCTGTTAGGCATATATAAAACTCTCCAGATTATCTATTGACCAAGGTTGTAGTTTATTTCAGCGTAGAAATTGCGCTCAGGTAGTGGTAGATCGCCAGGTATACTGCTTCGTGTGTATTCATAAGCATCGGTATCAAATAAATTGCGGATCGACGCGGCAATCTCCCAGTTTTCATTGGCTGAAAATCTGAGTGTTGTGTCGGTGATAAGATAGTCATCTAGTGTAGATCTTGTGTCATAATCTTTTCTTGTTCTTTCACCAATCCAGTTCAACTGAATATTCCAATTCCAGCTGTTAATAAAGCTCCAGTCAGCACGGATGTAGGCATCCTGTTTTGGTTCATCAACTGCGCGAAACTTACTTTCATCTTCATCTCGAATGGTGTAATTGCCGGATACTCTCAAGTTATCAGCCATTTGCCATTTCATCTCAAGCTCAATGCCATGTATTGTGTGTTTACCAATGTTGGTGAATCGGCCTGTTGTTTCACCTGGAGCGGTTACATCATCGATGAAATCAGATTGCTGATATTGGAAGAAATTAACGCCAATATTTGCATCGGGACTAAATACATATGAAAAGGCTAACTCTATTGTTTCTGAACGCTCTGGCTTGAGCTCGGAATTAGGGAGGGCATTGGAAGTTATTGTGTATAATTCCTGGTACGATGGCGGTCGAAATCCACGACCATAAAATAGCTTGGAAGTCAGATTGGATGTGGTCTCCCAAACCAGTGCCAAGCGTGGATTAAATGTTCCACCAAAGTCAGAATAGTAATCGTATCGGGCTCCTGTGGTCAGTTCCCAATCATTGGCTAGTTGCCAGATATCCTGTAAAAACAGATATTGGATTTTTCTCTTTTTCTCTGGAGCAAACGCATATCGCGTATTGCTCACTTCAACCAGACCACTCCCAACCGGAATTGGATTGCCATCAGCTCCTATGCCACTATTTATACTCTGCTCAACATCGTATAAGTCCTGCCAAATGTATCCAGTTCCTATACGAATCGAATGCTCTTTCAAGCCATTGTATAGACCGCTTGTCTCAAATGATATTCGTCGTTCTGCTGAACGCATTTGGTTAAGAATGCCGATGGTATTTGCATTAGATTGAGCACCAGGGGGGAGCTCTTGAAAGCCATCACCTGAAGAGTATTTGTAATCTTGGTATCGTAACTCTGCTTCAATATTCCAGTTCGGTAAAAAGTGGTCATTATTATAGAATAGGTCGGCATTTAACCGTTTATCATTTGCTTCTGTCACAGGGTCAAGAACTCCACGTCCAGTCAATCCTGTCTCTATGTCACTATGATGGGCGTAGTCCAAATTCAAGCGCCATTCAGAGTTGACTGCATATAGTCGTATCTCTTCACTCCGCCACCCATATTGTGCCCTGCCCGGAGCAAGTGAGGCGTCTGTCCCATCTCTACTGTCAGCTATTGTTTGAGCATCAGTCTCGATTTTAGGCCCATGTCCATCAGTTTTGTGGAAATCCATACTCAAACCAATATCAAAACCATCCCAGTTACTGCCGTATTGCATCCAGCCAGTATTGGTGTCAAAACTACCACTGCGGATACCTACCTTGGTCTCATTGATCTTTCCAGCTGTTTTGGTGATAACGTTGACAACGCCTGCTGAGGCATCCGCGCCAAAAAGTGCAGATCCTGGACCACGGATGATCTCAATACGTTTAATGCTACTGGTAGGTACGCCTTTCCAAAAGAATCCAAATCCCCACATCAGATCGCGCATCGAAACACCATTAATCATTAACAGTGTTTGATTAGCAGTTGCGCCTCTAAACTGAATCAATGGACGAAAACCAAAGTGGCTGGCTCTGACGTGAATTCCTGGAACACTCTCAAGGATTTCAGAGAGATTGGTTGACCCTGTAGCTCTAATATCTTCTTCAGTGATAACTGTTACAGCTGCGGGTGCTTTGGCTACGGTCTGTTTAGTATCGGTGGAAATGGTGATTTCCAGATCCATCAACTCTTCTAGGCTGAGTGATAGGAAATGATCGAGTTTTTCCTCATTCTCAGCATATGTGTCGAAACTGAGAAGAGGTAACACCGTAAAAATAATATAGTATCTGCTTGGCATATTAGCTTAGTGCTCAATAAAACCTGGTGAGATCAAGTCTGTGAGACAAACTGGGTTAAGTGATCGTGACGATCAAGTATTTGGGATTAAGACAAGGGCTGAGCGGGAAGTGCGTGCCAGTCGAATATCGTTATCTGAAGAGGTATTGTCTTTATGATTCATAGTCCTTTACGCCATAGCTGGTCATGGGTTTCTGATCCCTTGGATCGTAAGCGTCCACGATAAATCTATCGTACACAATTGCTATTGTAATTTAAAAGTAGCAGAAAGTTATCAGGGATTGATAGATTATTTGATACAGGCATAGATATTTTATCCCTCATACGCTTCTAAGGGGCATCTGGGTGTAGTGATGGGGGTAGGAAATAATATCCTGAACTACTGGTGGGTGGGTTTTTCAATGCTGTGTATTAAGGGCGCCACTATTAACTGCTTATGCCCTTAAGTAGATCAGGCGAGTCAATTGCAGCGTATCAGGAGAATTCCACTCCTTTCAGCCGCCATAGAATGATTGCGCCTATCACCATCATTATTGCCGCAAAATAGAGCCCGCTTTGATAGTCACCACTATAGGCTGCTATTGCTCCAGTGATAGCAGGTGCAATAATCTGGGCAATACCATAGGAGACAGTCATCTTGCCCATCATTTTTGCAGGACGGGTAGGGTAATATCGCCCTGCCATAGTCAGAACAAGACTGACAATTCCAATAAAAGTGCCGCCAAACAATAGCGCCCCAACTAGGGCATATGTAAGCTCTGCTTCTACTACTGGCAGTAGAATCCCGACAATCTGAATTACAAATGCGATAATTAACGCATTCAGATAGCCGGTTTTGCGCGCTATAAGATCCCAGACAACACAGGCAGGGGTGGCGGCCAAACCAAGAAGTAAAAAGGTCCAGGCGCCGTTTCCCTCAAGACCAGGTATTTGATCCACGATAGCAACGATAAAAGTGGCGCTTACAACATAACCCACACCGGCACAAAAATAGGCTGCCATAAACAGATGCAGAAATAGTCTACTCGGTGGGTTGTCACTCATTACTTGCCCACTTCTAGTCAACGTTGCTGTTTCTGGGGGAGGTAACCAGCGCCATGCAGGAACGAGTAAAAACAGCCCCAATAGGGTGAGTAGCATCCACTGCTGACTCCAATCCAGGTGGGATCTCATCAATTCAACTACTGCAGCACATAGAGCGATCCCTGCGCCGATACCGGTGAAGTGAATACCCAATTCACTGCGGTGGTCATGCCGAATCAACCAATTGAGGATCAATCCTGAACCCAATAGAAGGCCTGCGGCGCTACTCAGTCCGGCAAAAAAACGCAGCAGGGACCAGATCCAGAAATTTTCCGTTAAGCCCATGCCAAAAGTGGTGACAAGCGCAACAACCAGTCCCAGGCGATATAGACGATCTTTGAGAATCAGATCACTGGTCAGTGATGCGATAATTGCACCGCAAAGGTAGCCAATATAGTTAATAGAAGCCAGCCACCCGGCTTCTGATACACCAAGGGCAGCTTGTTGTTGCATGATCGGCAGTAGAGGGGTGTAGGAGAACCGCGCAATACCCAAGGTCAATATCAGGCTGAGAATGCCTGCTCCAAGAACTTTTAAGCGTTCAGATTGTTCGTTCATTAACTCTCTCTTGAATTTATACAAGAGAACTTACATACTTCCTGGTATCAAATAAAGCGAATATTATAGAAGAAAACGTTCGGTAATGGAGAAGGGTGTGGAGTTGATATCACTGCATACATTCAGAGCGGTTGTCGAGGAGGGTGGGATTTTATCGGCTTCCCGTAAGTTGAATACAGTCCAATCCAATGTCACTACCCGGATCAAGAGATTGGAAGAAGAGTTGGATTCGGAGCTTTTTTATCGTAAAGGGCGAGGTTTGACATTGGCACCAGCCGGTCGCGTGCTGTATGACTACGCACTGCAGATTTTACAAATGGAAAATCAGGCCTCTGCCGCAGTGAGGCAAGTTGGCGAGCAATCTGGCGAATTACGTATTGGCGCAATGGAGACTTTTGCCTCGTTACGTCTGGCCCCGGCATTAATGCGGCTGCAACAGGATCACAAAGGCGTTGAGTTACGTGTCGAGACAAATACCTCATCAGCATTAGTTGAGCAGGTACTCAACCATAAACTGGATTGTGCATTTGTTGCCGGTATAGTGAATCACAGTGATCTACTTGTGTGTGATATCGGCAGAGAAGAGCTGGTTTTGGTGCGTGCAAAACATGGCCATTCTCAATCACAACTGATACTGTTTCGTGAAGGCTGCGCCTATCGTGAGCGCGCCTTGTCCTGGAGGCGGGAGAATGGTCAGCAAGTCAGTGAAATCATGGAGCTCGGGACGCTCGATGGGATACTGGGTTGTGTCGCTGTAGGGCTGGGGTATACGCTGATGCCGGCCTGGGTGGTTTCTCAAAGTCGATATGTTGAAGATCTTGTAGTTGAACGCATACCTCCGCATCTGGCTATGGTTGCAACGGTTATGGTTAGACATAAGCAGGGAGTGCCGTTGAAGGCACTTGAAACTCTGGCCCAGGCGGTGATTGAGTCAACAGAAAAAATAGATGCTGTAACAAGGTTGAAAGGGGCCTAGGGCGAATGGCACTTACTTAAGGGGATTTGTTACGTAGAACGAGAATTTTCTGAGGTAACCAAGCTATTTTGGTGGGGCAGGGCCCCACCCTACGCCCTGAATTGAACGGTAGGGTGGGGCCCT
>NZ_JBSYOO010000012.1:0-24047 GCF_058244675.1 Candidatus Thiodiazotropha sp. AKIB8
ATGACCAGACTGAAGTCTGCTATTTCATACGCGGTAAGATCGTCGTTACACCTGAAGGTGGTGAACCCCAGGAGTTTGGCCGGGGCGATCTGGTGACCTTTCCGGCTGGGATGAAATGCACCTGGGAGATTCTCAAAGATGTGGAAAAACACTACGCCTTTGAATAACCCCTATCCCATCTGATGGCCAAAGCCACTACATCTCAACATACCCCGATGATGCAGCAGTACTTACGCATCAAGGGGGAGTATCCCAACATGCTGGTCTTTTACCGCATGGGGGATTTTTACGAACTCTTCTTTTCCGATGCGGAGAAGGCGGCTCGACTGCTCGACATCACCCTCACCAAACGGGGCACATCGGCGGGCAAACCCATCCCAATGGCGGGTGTCCCTTATCATGCCGCTGAAGGTTACCTGGCACGCCTGGTTAAACAGGGTGAGTCTGTAGCGATCTGCGAACAGATTGGTGACCCGGCAACTTCCAAAGGCCCTGTCGAGCGCAAGGTAATGCGTATCGTTACCCCTGGCACCCTCACGGATGAAGCCCTGCTTGAGGAGCGACGTGAGAATCTGCTGGTTGCGGTGAATGAACATAAAGAGGGAGTCGGCCTCGCCGCATTGGATCTGGCAAGTGGTCGATTCACTATTCAGCAACTGACAACCCTGGAAGCATTGAGCGGTGAACTGGAGCGCCTTACACCGGCAGAGGTTCTGTTGGAAGAGGACTCCACCCTACCCGAGACTCTCAAGCTGAACTGCGGCACTACCCGACGACCTGTCTGGCACTTCGATATCGACTCCGCAGAGCAGTTGCTGACCCGTCAATTTGGCACACGGGATCTGGGTGGCTTTGGTTGTCAGGATCACCCCCTGGCTGTTGGTGCTGCAGGTTGTCTGTTGCAGTATGTCGAAGAGACCCAGTTCGGCGCCCTACCCCACATTCGTGGCCTGCAGGTGGAGCATAGGGAAAACAGCGTCATCATCGATGCAGCCACACGACGCAATCTTGAACTGGTCCACTCCCTCAGTGGACAACCTCAACATACCCTGGCCGGGATCATGGATCGAACCGTGACTGCAATGGGGAGTCGCAAGCTTCGACGCTGGATCAGTCAACCGCAACGCGAGCGGGAGACGGTGGCCAATCGCCATGCCACGATCCAGGCCTTGATGGAGTCGGGCCTCTATCTTGAGCTTCAAGAGATCCTGCAGGGTATCGGTGACATTGAACGCATCCTCGCCCGGGTGGCACTCAAAAGTGCCCGCCCCCGAGACCTGGCCACACTGCGTGATGCCTTGGGGATACTGCCTCAACTTCAACCACTGCTTGAACGTCTCGACAGCCCACTGACCCGTTCACTCTCGATGGAGATTGGTGAGCATCCTCAACTGCACCAATTGTTGCAGCAGGCAGTCATTGAACAACCACCTATGCTGATCCGTGATGGTGGGGTACTGGCTGAGGGATATGATCAAGAGCTGGATGAGTTAAGGTCGCTGTCACAAAACGCCGACCAGTTCCTCCTCGATCTTGAAACCCGGGAACGGGAAAGAACCGGCATTGCAACACTCAAGGTCAGCTATAACCGGGTACATGGATACTATATAGAGATCAGCCGCAGTCAATCGGATAAGGCACCTGATGACTATGTCCGGCGTCAAACGCTCAAGGGTGCTGAACGCTTCATCACCCCAGAGCTGAAAAAGTTCGAAGATCAGGTATTGAGTGCCAGAGAACGTTCTCTGGCCAGAGAGAAGATGCTCTATGAGCGACTACTCGAAGCGTTGTGCGAGTCGCTCACAACTATGCAACAGTGCGCGGAGGGTTTATCTCACCTGGATGTGTTATGCAATTTAGCAGAGCGGGCGCAAAGCCTCAATCTGGTACGTCCTGAACTGGTGGAAGAGCCAGGCCTGCAGATCGTTGATGGTCGACATCCGGTTGTGGAGCAGGTCAGCCAGGATCCATTTGTAGCCAACAGCGTAACCCTCAATCAACAACAACGCATGTTGGTCATCACCGGACCCAACATGGGTGGTAAGTCGACTTTCATGCGGCAGATAGCGATCATCACCCTACTCGCCTATGCCGGTAGTTTTGTACCTGCCACTTCTGCGCACCTCGGACCAGTCGATCGTATCTTCTCCCGTATTGGTGCTTCAGATGACTTGGCCGGTGGACGCTCGACCTTCATGGTGGAGATGGAGGAGACTGCCAATATTCTGCACAATGCCACTGAGCAGAGCCTGGTGTTGATGGATGAAGTCGGCCGTGGCACCTCTACCTTCGATGGCCTCTCACTCGCTTGGGCCTGTGCTGTTGAACTGGCAACTTATTTACGTGCTTTTACCCTCTTTGCGACCCACTACTTCGAACTCACAACCCTACCGGATGAGTATCCGGGGATCGCCAATCTCCATCTTGATGCAGTAGAGCATGGTGACTCCATTGTCTTCCTTCATGCCGTGAGAGAGGGACCGGCAAATCAGAGTTATGGCTTACAGGTTGCGACTCTGGCAGGCGTACCTAAACCTGTAATCAAGAAAGCACGGCAACGTCTGAGGGAGCTGGAGGCCAGTGCCCAGCGACATGCAGAGCAGCAGCAGAGCCAACTTCCGCTATTTGATACTTCTGCACAGACGCCGGAAGCTTCAGAAGTGGAGCGCTTACTGGAGCAGATCGATCCAGATGAATTGACTCCCCGCCAGGCGCTAGCGCAACTCTATGATTTGAAAGAGAAGCTGGGTGAGAAAGAGAATTCCTCATAAGGGATCTATACCCTTTTAACCACACACGACTACCGAGGTGTTTGATGAGTGACCATGTCTACAAAAAGATTCAGCTGGTCGGTTCTTCCCAAACCAGTACCGATGATGCTATTCGTAATGCCATCGCAAGGGCTGGAGAGACCATCACTAACATGAACTGGTTTGAGGTGGTGGAGACCCGAGGCCACATAGAGAATGGGCAGGTCTCTCATTGGCAGGTCACCATCGACATTGGATTTCGTCTGAAAGACTAAGTTTGACCTGAATTAGCCGAACTGTTCTTCATTCATTACTATCAGCTATAGAGGTTGGATGCAGGCCCTGCCGCACTAGGTCTTACTGAAGCGAGAACCATCAGATGAGCAGTTTGACAGACAGCCTCTCACTCTAGAGTAGTGCGATTTCCGAGGAATTAACTGCCTAAGGGTGCGGCAGGGCTGCACCTACATGTCGTACTTCCAGTCACCTGCAGATCGACAGGATTAACGATCTCTAAGGTACAAACACCTGCTTGCGGTAAACCCTAATAAACACAAGTATTCTCCTGCATATCTAATAACCCTTCCGGCACCTACAGTGAAATGTGACACTTTTATTACGGAGTCACATCAATGGATGCAAGAAAAACACCAAGAACAAAGACATCATTTAAGGTGACCCTAATCTCCATGAGCAATGGGGTTGAACAGATCCGGGTTATTACCGACATCAGCAAATCAGGGATTTTTGTCAACGCTCTATCTGGCTCAAAACACAATGAGCGGTACAAGGTGGATTTCAGAAAACCTGGACAGCCCGAATCCTTACTTTTGGCAGCTCGGGTAACCCGCATTAACCCAAAAGGCTCAGCCCTTTCATTTGAGCAACTTCACCCTCAAGAGAGCCAATTTTTAACGGAGTTGATCCACCCGAGCTGGGATGGAAAAGATCTTCTGGAAGGTGTCATCATGCATGGCATTCTCGAAAATACTACCGATTTTGCATCCTGTATGCGCCTTACTTCTCTGTTGAGCAGTGATTATCGGTATACATCACGAGCGAACCAGTAACTCCTGATCAATTGAAATCACCGAACTCAGTAAATGCCGATCAGGTTAGTGATTGAGATTTTTTGGAAGGGCATCGCTATACCCTTTCACTTTACTACGAGGTTTCAGTGATCTCGACTGAAAAAGTCAGATAAGAACTGAGTCGTGAAATCTAATCCTGATATTCCAGGTTCAAATCGCCCAGTGTAATTCGATCGCCCCTTTGCAGTGCAACACCGCCAGCGCGTATCGGTTTGCCATTGATCATGGGTGTATTATCGCCGCCGACCTTTAGCAGAAAGTAGCCATTGTGGCGCTTATTGATCAGCACCAGATCTCCACCGGGTTTACCGACACTGAAAAAGGAGCGATCAATCACCCGTTCCTCACCTTTATAATCACCATCCAGGAAGCGAACTTTTGCTGGTCTCTCCTGGACAGAATCGGTGCCATCTTTCAATGATTGCTTTGCTGGCTCTAGAGCCGGCTTTAGTTGAGGCTTAGCGGGAGAGGTAACCACCGGTCTATTGGAAAACGGGGCGCTGGGAGGGGGAGGCGTTGGTTTTGTCTCTATAATAGACTCAACAGGTTCAGCAGCTGGCCGATTCAGCGGTTTCAGGACAACCGTTCGATCAGGGTCCTCCGGTTCCATTTCGTGGTGGGGTAGTTGCGCAATATAACGCAGGTTATATTTACCGATCTCAATCAGGTCACCATGTTTGAGGAAACGCTTGGTAACCACATTACCATTCACACGAGTGCCATTGGTACTACCCTCATCTTCGATGGAGAAACCACGAAAAACTCGGGAGAGGGTTGCATGATGACGACTTACAGAGCGATCGCCAAGACATATATCACAGGTTGCATCACGTCCAATTAAAAAACGCTTATCAACAAGCGGGAACTCTTGTGGTGTCTCATCGTCACTCAGAACTACGAGTTTTTCCATACTGTCATCTACCCAGATATTCAATCATCACTAAAAGCATCATCAATCACTGCTGACCATTGGCCGTGCCAGTATCACCGAGATATTATCAATACCGCCGCAACGACAGGCAAAGTCGACCAGTTCATCCACCTGCTGATTTAGATCCAGTTTTTCATTTTCCAGGATACTTTGCATTTCATCATCCGTCACCATGCCAGTTAACCCATCAGAACAGAACAGATAGAGATCTCCCTGCTCTATTGCAGAATCGGCGAGGTCAACCTCGACCTCTGGCTCTGAACCCAACGCCCTGGAAAGTACATTAGTGGGCACACCTGCCATCAGAGCCTCTTCCATGCTGTCAAAATCGCCAAGATTAACCATTTCCTGAATCAATGTATGGTCTTTCGTCAACTGCTCAAAACTACCATCCCTTAACCTATAGAGCCGGGAATCACCGACATGGGCGTAGCGTAAATCATTTTCGCTAAACCAGCCTACAACGAGTGTAGTCCCCATTCCCTGATACTCAGGTACTTGCTGAGCCAATTCCAGTATCGCCTGATTGACAGCCACTATCGACTCATGGATCGCCGGCCTTTCTGACTCGGCATCACTCTCCTGACTACCAAGAAGTTGGCCTATTAAGAGATCCACAGCCAATCCGCTGGCGACTTCACCTGCGTTGGCTCCTCCCATACCATCGGCAAGAATCAGTAGACCCGCATCCGGATCACCGCCAATTGCATCTTCATTTTGCTCTCGTACCACTCCTTTATCGGTACGCATTGCTACTTCTATAATCAAGCTCGCTCCTGGTCTGCACTTTATTGATTAAAGTCAATGAATGGATGGATGGAAAGGCAATTTTTCACAGAAACGAGAGGGAGTCTGTGTATTCCCCAAAAATGGTGGAAAAAAACCAGCTATTTTAGGGACGCCCCGGCTTTCTTTTGCAAAATCAAATGTTAGAGACTACCAGAAGAAAGCCCTTGCGCTTCGTTATTGCCCTCAACAAGGGAAGCACTATTGTAGCCTTAAAAAGTGATTTTTTTGGTTGCCGGATTAATAGAGGGATGAATTTGTCCCGAATGCCGGGACAATTCGTTATATCAATACCCCCAATCCTCTGGTTACTGAGTTTTGCTTTGTGCAGCAATTTCCATGTCCAGCTTACCTAGAATCGTGCTCATTTTTTTAGCAGGAATATAACCCGGCAACATATCACCACTCTCAAGAAAAATCGCTGGTGTTCCCGTTACACCCAACAGTTTGCCCAGTTCAAAATGGCTAAGTACCGGATTGTCACAACTCTTAGAGTCAACATCTTCTCCTGCTTTTGAGAGTGTCATCGCCTCATTTCGGTCGTCAGCGCAAAATACTGCTTCCGCCTTCTTAAATGAGTCACTACCGACTCCAGCTCTTGGATACATCATGTAACGCACACGAATACCAAGCTCATTGTAGTCTTCGATTTCAGCATGCAATTTCCGGCAAAAACCACAATCTATATCTGTGAACACAGTAACGGTATGTTTATAGTCCTTAGGCGCGAAAATAACCATATTATCTTCACCCACCGAATCTATATACTCCGCCTTTGCCAGGGCAATTTTTGGAGAGGTCAAATCTTCTCTTTTTTCGATATCAAATAGTTTACCGCTCAATAGATGTTTGCCATCTGCAGAGACATAGAATATTTGAGGCCCCACCATAACTTCGTATAGCCCACTGATTTCACTGGGCACGATACTTTTGATCTCGCCACTCTTGAGAATTTTCCCCATACCTTCGCGAATTTTCTTCTCTTCATCATCCTGGGAGAGAGGATCAGCCAGAAGAGAGGAGGACATTAACATCGCCGGTAACATGGCTAAAGTGAGAATAAGGCCACTGAGCGAAAGATCTTTGGTCGTAAATTTCATTGATTCTAATCCCGAAAATTCTGATATTGGAGGGGCAATCCATAGTCAGATTGCCGCATGAGTGTGATAACCTGCTGTAGATCATCCCGCTTTTTGCCAGTAACCCTTACCTGTTCACCCTGGATCTGGGCTTGAACTTTCAGCTTACCTGCCTTGATATCCTTGACCATCTTCTTCGCAACATCTGTCTCTATACCTTGCTTGATTAAAACAGTCTGTCTGGCGGCATTCAGGTTGGTCTGGGGATCCTTAACATCCATAACAGCAACATCAACACTGCGTTTGACCAGTTTTTGGCGCAGAATATCCATCATCTGGTTGAGCTGGAACTCCTGTTCTGCTTTTAAACTGATCTCAGCGTCGTTTTGTTCGAATTGTGCATCCACACCCTTGAAATCAAATCGAGTACCTATTTCACGGTTTGCCTGATCCACAGCATTTTTAACCTCTTGCAGATCTACCTCGGAGACAATATCGAAAGATGGCATTAATGCGCTCCTCTATTTCGCATAAATTGGCTGCGACTCTACCACATCCCTAAGCGCTGTTAACACCAACTGGTTCCGTATATAGACCTGTAATTAGTTTTGGCGGGCCCCATCAAACTCCATATTCGAGTCTGAGTTGCGATAACAGTTGTTGGAATTAGTGCATCAATCTGCTGCGATCAAAACCAGCACCCAATGCCAGATATAACCATCACTCTGCATCGCGCTCTGCTACTGAGCGCATGAAAGCATATCTATAATTAACATTATGAATATCGCTCTAATTATTGATATTTGGTTATTTTAAAATCAATATGCTAGTAAATCAGATCAGCCCCTTGGATGGTGTTTTGAATGCAATGATTTCAGCCTCTCCCTCGCCACATGAGTGTAGATCTGGGTGGTGGAAAGATCACTGTGCCCAAGCAACAACTGCACAACCCTGAGGTCAGCGCCATGATTCAGTAAATGGGTGGCAAAAGCGTGGCGAAGTGTATGCGGAGAGACTGTTTGATTAATCCCGGCGATCACAGAGTGTTTCTTGATTCGATACCAGAATGCCTGTCGGGTCATGCCATGTCCGCGACGGGTTGGAAATAGATGCGGACAGACTCTCTCACCCAGCAGCGCACTTCGAGCCCCAGATAAAAATCGCTCTAACCACCCCTGCGCCTCATCCCCCAGGGGCACCAACCGCTCTTTCCCCCCTTTACCAATCACACGCACTACGCCCTGGGTCAGACTAACCTGCTCTGGCCTCAAGTCGACCAATTCTGAAACCCTGAGTCCAGTCGCATACAGCACCTCGAGCATGGTGCGATCACGCATACCCTCAGGATCCTCTATTTCCGGCGCAGCCAGAAGCGCCTCAACTTCCACTTCTGAGAGGGACTTTGGCAGGGGCCTCCCTAGCTTTGGGGCTGAAATCCGAACACTGGGGTCAATCTCCAAAGTGCCTTCTCGGAGACAGTATTGGTAGAACTGGCGCAAACAGGAGAGCATTCGGGCACTGGAACGTGGTTTGACACCCTGCTTACTCAGACTTGCCAGAAAGTATTGAAGATCTTCGCGCCGCGCATTCAATAAACCGCGACCTTTTTGGTCATGCAACCAAATCGCAATTTTTCGCAGATCAGACTGGTAGGCGGAGAGCGTATTCCGGCTCAACCCCCGCTCCATCCAGATCGCATCTGCGAAGGACTCAATCAGCTGTAAATTCTCTTCTTTTATCTTCACTACTGGACTTCAGAAAACGTCTCTCGGATCCAAAGAGCAAGATTGCCTACACTGAATTGGACAAGATGTTGGCGGCGTGACCATAATCCTGTGACAGTAAAATGACAGCCGTCATCTCCTACATTATTGGTCAGGTATTTGGGTTCAACTCGATATCATTGAATAATGCCGGCAAAGACCAGGGAATGGTAGTAAAATATTTCCACAGATCCTGTGGATAACTTTGTGGGTAAAGCACCTTAATTCCTCTGTAAGCCTTGATGTTATTGATCCCTTTTTAGATTGTGTAATTTCTGTACAATTAAAGTATTATTAATAATTACATATAGTTACAATGCTTTATTAACTATTTAGTTTAGATAATTTCATTAAACTGTCAATCATTCATTTCCCAGCCATTAGATGTGTATAAACAGTATTGACATGGCCACATAAAAGTGATCTACAGAATGGTAAATTCAGACCAGGAAAGATGAGACTTTCAGCCCCTTTCTGAACTAAGATAGTGCCCCATTTAATCTTCCCGTAATCAATCCTACATGAGCAAAAGTACAACTCCCTTCTGGCGTAACAAATCGATACAGGAGCTCTCCCGCGAAGAGTGGGAATCACTCTGCGATGGATGTGCAAAATGCTGCCTTCAAAAGCTGGAGGATGAAGAGACCCGCGAGATCTATTTCACCAATATCGTCTGCGATCTACTCGACAGGGAGCACTGTCGTTGCACACACTACCAGGAACGCTCGACCCTTGTACCAAACTGCATCACCCTCAAACCAGCTGATTTAGAGGATCCTTACTGGCTCCCACCCAGCTGCGCCTATCGCTTACTGGCTGAGGGCAAGGATCTACCCGACTGGCACCCTCTGCTATCCGGTGGGGATACCCAAAAGATGAAGCTGGGTGGACATACCATCCATGGCAAGGTGGTACCTGAAGCGGAGGCGGACGACTGGGAACATCACCTGATCGACTGGATATGAAACAGATATCAACACTTACCGAGTTCCTGGAGTCTGGCGGTCTGAAGCTCGACTTCTACGATATGGGGCGAAGGGTAACCCGCATACCCAGGGAGACCTTTGTCAATTTTGAACGAACGGAAACGCCCTTTCCTGCCCCGCTGCAGCAACAAGCCTGGTTCGCGCTGATCCTGTCTGACAAGGAAAACAGTGCCCGCGAACCGATGATCTGGTTCATCAGATTCCCCCTGGACGAACAAGCGAAGCTGCTGCAGGCGGCTCGAGACGATTTTTTGCACCGCCTGATGGAGAATCTGGGTCAAGGTGCCAGCGGAAAGCATGATGAAATGCAGGCCGCAATTCAGGACAACCCCTATCTATTTCAACCTAAAGAGGAGCGCTTAGCGGTCTTTCACGCGCGCTTCACTGCCAATCTGGGCAAACCCGCCTCCCGTTACTACGATCATGCCCATGCCTATTTCAATGGCGACCTGGGTTGGGAGCAGTGGTCATTTATCAATTATCAGGGCATAGCCGATTTGGCTGCCCGCATTGCTCAGGATAACAATCAGCAGCAAATCACTGCTGCGATTGCAGAACTTCCTGCCGCACCTTTGGAAGCCTTATGCCACTGTCTGGAGAACGAGTCGATTTCAAAGCCTCTGACCCTCTCCCTCGCTAAACGCTCACGAGAGGCCTTGAAACAACCTGAGCCTGATCTCAAAATCTTAACTGCGGTGATACGAGGAACATCACAATCAACAGCAGAAAGCCATCGTAACGAATTGATTTTAAAAATCCTTAGTCATCCGGTTTCTTCCCGAAGCGAGATACTCGTTGCCATATCCGGCCGGGCCTGGGAGTCTCTATCCGAACAGCAGATCAGCCGCCTCTTTTTGGATCGTCTTGCAGACAACGAGGTGGGACAGGATTTTTTCAACAGCATTCTGAGTGACCTGCTCTACATGCCGACTACCCGTCACTACCTGCAATCCGAAATGCGAGATCCCAATCGGTCAGATCAATTGAGTCAGGCACTTGGTCGCTTTTTCGACAGCTTACGGCCAGAGGGCGCTAAATCTGAGTAGGATTAAATCATTTGAATGCCATCAGGAGCGGAGCCTCTATGGGCTCAGATCTCACCTGATCAGGCGATAGATTTCCCAGCACTCCAGCGTGGCGCTTCATACTAGTGTACCTCGGAATATTTATGGCCTGGTTGGTTATTGCTATTATTGATATGTCGGCAATTAAAAATGGTGCATCACTACTATCCCAAAACTTCTGTCAGTATTGATCTATCCAAGCGACCATGATGCGCTATTGATATTATTAAGGATTAGGCAAGATGAACGCACTTGTTGCCATAGACCTCTCTCCAGCATCATGGAGAGTCATTGAGCAGGCACTACAGCTATTAGACCAATCCGACACCCGCCATCTCTGGCTACTGCATATTGCCAATCCTGAACCCGACTTTGTAGGTTATGAACCTGGCCCCCAGGCTGTAAGGGATGGACAGGCGAAAGATTTCCACCAGCAACACCAAAGCCTGCAAGAGTATGCTGAGCGATTGAGAAATCTGGGTACTGAGTGTACCGCCTTGCAGGTACAGGGTGCCTATGCAGAAAAAATATTAGATGAGGCGGAAAAGCTTAAGGCCGATGTGATTGTGGTGGGCAGCCATGGAAAAGGCCTGACCAAGGAGCTGATCTATGGCAGCACCAGCAACCAGCTGGTACGTCATTCAGAAATTCCTCTATTGATTGTGCCAACCTCAGATTGAGTGCAGGCTCCCACTTACTTTAACTATTACGGTTGTAACTGATTAATTACTGTTGGTTTCTATTGCTGATTGAGAATTGAGATATGAACAACATCGCAAAGCAGAGGGTCACGGCTAGAAAAAACTTACAAGTCATCAGTATCTTACAATAGGTAGGGAGAAAAACCCCCCTCTCCCCTCGCGGGAGAGGGGCCGGGGGAGAGGGGGAGAATGAACACTCTATTTTCCCCAACAATCAGCAAGATAAATATGAACGATCAATGCAGTTTTTCTCTTTCAGCCACATCAAACGCTTCGCGTACACCCTCTCCCCAACCCCTCTCCCGTAAAGGGAGAGGGGCTTTCAGAGTTGTTCTGAGAAGATTGAAAGTTAATTGGACAGCAGTGTGGAATGATATACCACATCAATTAATGGTATTTATGCTCACCCGTTGGGTAAACCCACTAAAGCCACATGAATTTGTGAAAATCTCAGCGCAAGCCCTGCTGCATTGTCGCTCTTGTTAAGGAAATAACCATTAACTGTAAACGACGCCTTGCCGGGGATGCCGGGATTGCCAACAAATCCATGTTCAATAGTGGATTCCAGGGTTACATATGGCTGATCATCGCATCCCCGAATGCAGAGCAGCTTAGCTCCTGGGGGCTATCCATAAGACGCGCCAGATCATAGGTTACTGTCTTAGCGGATATCGTTGCACCGAGACTTTCGATAACCAGGTCAGCCGCTTCAGTCCATCCCATATGACGTAGCATCATCTCAGCAGAGAGAATAAGCGAGCCCGGATTTACCTTATCCAGACCGGCATACTTAGGCGCGGTGCCATGGGTTGCTTCGAACATGGCTACGGTATCTGAAAGATTGGCTCCTGGCGCAATGCCGATACCACCCACCTGTGCTGCCAGCGCATCAGATATATAGTCACCATTGAGATTCAAGGTCGCGATGACACTATATTCAGCCGGACGCAGCAGAATCTGCTGCAAAAAGGCATCAGCGATCACATCCTTAACGGTAATCTCAGTGCCAGTCCTGGGGTTCTTGAAGGTACACCAGGGTCCACCGTCCAGTTCGACTGCACCAAACTCCTCTTTGGCTAACTCGTAGCCCCAGTTCTTGAAGGCCCCTTCGGTGAATTTCATGATATTGCCTTTATGCACCAGGGTCACAGAATCGCGGTCGTTATCAATCGCATACTGAATTGCCTTGCGCACCAGGCGTTTACTGCCCTCGCTGGAGACAGGTTTCACACCAATGCCTGAAGTCTCAGGAAAACGGATTTTACTCACACCCATGGTGTTCTGCAGATATTCGATGAGTGTCTTAACCTCATCAGTACCAGACTCCCACTCAATTCCAGCATAGATATCCTCGGAATTCTCTCTAAAGATCACCATATTGGTTTTTTCAGGCGCCTTCAGTGGGCTTGGTGTACCGTCAAAATAGCGCACAGGCCTGAGACAGACATAGAGATCAAGCTGCTGACGTAATGCCACGTTAAGCGATCGAATTCCACCACCAACAGGTGTGGTCAAAGGGCCTTTGATGGAGACAACATACTCTTTAACTGCATCCAGGGTCTCTTGAGGCAACCAGGTATCAGCATCATAGATTCGGGTAGACTTTTCTCCCGCAAAGACCTCCATCCAGGCGATCTTTTTTTCACCGCTGTATGCCTTATCCACAGCAGCGTCGATGACTTTGCGCATAACAGGGGTGATGTCCACGCCTATACCATCACCTTCGATATAGGGGATTACGGGATTGTTAGGAACACTCAACACCCCTTTCGCGTCAACGGTTATCTTTTCCCCCTCAGAAGGGATCTCAATCTTGTCATAAGCCATGGATATTTCCTGTTGATAAAATTTAACTGTGATAGTTGCAAACAACCCATTCAGGTCAAGGATTCGGGCTTCCGAGGACCATATTTCCTGTGCGGCACCAGAGGAAACCACGATTGTCGGTTATTTGATGGCGCCATTGTAGCCATGATTCAGGGTAACTTTATAGGTTCAATAGGAACTGATCACAAGTCTTTCTGATATATTTTCCTACTTTCAGATTAAAACAAGGCATTCAATGCATTGAATTTTAAGTAAATTACATGCATTAAGATACTACTCCGATTTGTTTACAGAATAGCTTTATCCATACCATTGAGATGGATTCGCCAAAAAGTCATTGAGATTCATAGCACTTTCTTGATTGATGAAAACTTGATGTCGCACACACTCTAGTTTGCTACTATTTTGCCATTGGAAGATTTGTAGTTTACAGATAATCGACGCAACTACTCGCTGGAGACATTGATGTCCAAAATAATTACAGGTGGCGTTTCAGCCATCATACTAACAACCCTCCTAGCCTTTCTAACTGCTTGTAACTCATCTGACAACGACGATAACGCCAATAGTGAAGTCCCTGCAGATCAAGAAGTTACACAACTGACAAAATTCGAACATTGCGACGATCTGAAGAGCTACCTGATCAGCACAAATGAGCAACAGAGTGCACTCCTGGAGTATCTACAGAGCTTACCTCCTGAAACTCTGGATGAGATGAATGACCAACCATCTCCCACCCCCACCAGTGGCCCGGAACAGCCTGCAATCAATAATTTAACCGGTACCAATAATCAGGTTACCGGTGTGGATGAGGCGGATTTCGTTAAGACCGATGGTGAAACCACCTACCTGCTCTCTGGTGGCTATTTAACGATTTTACAGACCTGGCCAGCGGATCAGAGCCAGGAACTGTCGAGAACAGAGATCGATGGCTCACCCAGGGCACTGTTTTTCCATGATGATATCCTGTGGGTGGTTAGCGACCTGATTCAGGGTAGTTACCCTCAATTCGAAGAGAGTCTGACTGAGGATTTTGCGCCCCGCATCAACCAGATGACCAAAATCACCCTGTTGCAGGTTACCGACCCCACGCAGCCGAGTGTAATCAGGGAGACCGTATTGGAGTCAGGCTATGTTGATGCACGCAGAATCGGTCAACAAGTCTACCTGATTGTCACTGCTCAACTTGAACTGAGTACCGTGACTGCTGACCCTGAAAATATCGAGATCGAAGACCTGCTTCCAATGCTGTCCGATAACAGAGCACCTTCAACAACCACTCTGACTACAACCTCACCCATCTGTGGTTGTGATGCTATCTATCACCCTGAAACCGCGAATGGCACAGGTACCCTGACAATTCTCGGTTTCGACCTTGAAAACCCGCTTGCTGATATATCCAGCGAAACGGTTCTCGGCAACAGCAACATGGTCTATGCCAGTCAGGAAAACCTCTACATCGCCAGTATCGAGGATTCAAACTGGCTCTGGTTACCCATGATGGAGGGAGAAGAGTCTCTAACCCCTTCAACCACTATCCACAAATTCTCTCTTGGCACCATGCCCCAATACCTTGCCTCGGGTAGTGTCGATGGCCATCTACTGAACCAGTTCTCCATGGATGAACATCAGGGAGTATTACGCCTGGTTACTACCGAACAGGCCTGGTGGAGCGAAGCCGACCCTGAAAACCGACTCTATATAATGGAGCAATCTGAGGATCAGCTGGTGGAACTGGCTCTACTGGATGGCCTTGGTAAACCTGGGGAGAGCGTCTATGCAGTACGTTTTGATCAGGAACGGGGATATGTTGCGACCTTTGAGCAGATCGATCCGCTGATCACTCTGGATCTCAGCGACAGCAACAACCCAGTAGTCGCCGGTGAGTTGGAGGTACCCGGACTCTCCACCTACCTTCACCCGATCGAGGGAGATATGCTGCTGGCCGTTGGCCAGGATACCGATACCAGTGGCATCAAACTGAGCCTGTTCGATATCAGTGATTTTTCACAGCCAACACTGTTATCTGACCATCTGGTCAGCGCTGGCAGCTACACCGAAGCGGCCTACAACCATCACGCTTTCACCTGGTTCGAGCAGGAGCAGATGCTTGCGATACCTGTGACAGAATGGAATAACGACACCGCAGGCACTGATTATGGTGTCGACGACATTTTCAATGGTCTGGAGCTGTTCAGCGTCTCTGCTGAAGAGGGTATCCAACCCTACGCTTCTATCGATCACGACATCTTTTATCAGGATCAAGAGAACGCCAACTGGTTCTACCCCTCACCTGTCAGTAGAAGTTTCTTTGTCGCGGATGATGCGAACAACAGCTATATCTACTCTATCAGTGAGAGAGGGTTACTGGTTAATGACCTCGCACTGCCAGACAACATTCTCGCTCAGGTCCCACTACCCACTGAAAGTGACAATGTCCACCTTTTCAGTGATGTACCGTTGACCCGCTTCAGCCAGTGTGATGATCTGAAATCCTACCTGATCACTACCAATGAACGCCAAAATGAACTGATCAATTACTCAGCTCGCTTTTGGGGTGGAGGTGATGATTTTAGCTCTGCGCCCATATCGTCCCCTGCACCTGTACCTGAAAGCACCCTCGATCAGAATGACTCAGAACCCACGGTCAATAGTGTAACCGGCACCAATAATCAGGTTGTTGGCGTGGATGAGGCTGACTTCATCAAAACCAATGGTAACTTCACCTATCTCCTCTCCGGTGGAAATTTGGTAATACTGAAAACCTGGCCAGTAGATCAGACTGAGGAGCTTTCGAGAACAACAATCGAGGGCACACCCAGGGTACTGTTTTTTTATGAAGATATTATCTGGGTGGTGAGTGACCTCTATCAAAACAGCACACCAGAGTACGAAAACAGCCTGGGAGCGGGGGTCGCCCCCCGTGTTAGCCAGATGACCAAGGTCACCTTGTTGCAGATCACTGATCCTCAACAGCCTGTCCTGCTCAGAGAGACCGTATTGGAGTCACAATATGTCGATGCACGCAGAATCGATCAGCAGGTCTACTTGATTGTTCGTGCACAAATCAATCTGAATGAAGCCCCTATCAGCAGTGAAAACATCGAGATTGAAGAAATACTGCCAATTCAGGTAGACAATATAGCCCCCTCAACAGATACCCAAGCCACCACTTCAGTGATTTGTGGTTGCGATGCAATCTATCGTCCGGAAATCCCAGACGGAACCGGCACGGTAACTATTCTCGGCTTTGATCTGCAAAACCCACTCTCAGACATTAGCAGTCAATCGATACTGGGTAATGCAGGTACAGTCTACGCCAGCCGGGAAAACCTCTACATTGCCAACATAGAAGATCCATACTGGTACTGGGGAGCAGTGATGGATGGCGCCGAGAGTCCAACACCAACCACCACCATCCACAAATTTAGTCTTGGCGCTTCGCCTGAATATCTTGCAAGTGGACGAGTTAAGGGCCATTTAATCAACCATTTCGCCATGGATGAGTATCAGAGCGTCCTGCGGCTGGTGACAACTAATCAGGATTGGTGGACATGGGAGACCAACAACCGTCTGTATACATTAGCTCAAAATGGAGACCAGTTAGCACAGCGAGCCTATTTGGACGGCCTGGGAAAGCCAAGGGAAAGTCTCTATGCAGTGCGCTTCAATCAGGACAAAGGGTTTCTGGTTACCTTTGAACAGATCGATCCACTGATCGCCGTGGATCTCAGCGATTCGAGAAATCCTTTTGTGGCAGGTGAGCTTGAAGTACCCGGTTTCTCAACTTACCTGCATCCCATAGAGGGAGAGAAAATTCTTGCCATAGGCCGTGAGTCAGGCGACTTAAAACTAAGTCTTTTTGATATCAGCGATCTCTCCCAACCAACCCTGCTTTTTGATCATCTTGCTGGTAATGGAAGCTACTCTGAAGCAGGCGATGACCATCACGCTTTCACCTGGTTCGAGCAGGAGAAAATTTTGGCGCTCCCGGTAAACAAGAGGATTTTTTCACTGGGCATCTATAACTACTTCAAGGGACTGGAACTATTCAAGGTTACTGCGGATGATGGAATCCAACTCTATGGCTCCATCAATCACGATATTTTCTATGCCGATGCTGGGGATTCAAACTGGTACTACCCTGACGGCATCCGCAGAAGTTTCATTGTCACTGATGACACGATGAACAACTACATCTACTCAATCAGTAGTCGTGGTCTTTTGATCAATGATCTGGCTGCACCTGATGTTAATCTTATGCAGATTGAACTGCCCTCGGAGAGTAACGACTAACAATTTTGAGCTGATTAATTACAATCCTTGAAGAACTGTAGGGTGGGGCCATGCCCCACCTAAAGCCATGATGCATCGTAGGGTGCGGCCCTGCCGCACCTATTCGGGCTATGTATCAGAACCCATTCAAATCTACTGGCATTCAAGATAACCAGCAACCATCTGTGAGTAGTGAATTGCTTACCACTATTGGTGGGGCATGGCCCCACCCTACCAACCCCGAACAGTGCGCCTCTTGGTATCCCGTTTTGACACGAGCGAGAAGCGCAGGCAAAACCGATCAGCGGGCCTGACTGTTTGAGCGTAGCGAGTTTCAGGCCCGCCGGTTTTTCAGAGCATCGCAGCGGACCCGCAGGGGCGTGGCATACGGGCGCCCTTTCTTTTGGTTACTTTTCTTTTGGCGAAAAAGAAAAGTGACTCGCCTAGGAGGGCGAAACAGCAGCTTGCTGGCATGGTGACAACAAAGACAGGGTATATGCTTTAATGCCACTACATTTTATATCGTTGCCACGCTGGAGCGTGGGAATATGGATTTTGATAGGTAACAGAAAAAGGTGCGGCAGGGCCGCACCCTACGCATCAACATGGTTTTTGGTGGGGCATGGCCCCACCCTACCTGACACTATGCCACTTCTTTGGGCAGAAAAGTATATTCTGCTTTTATACATCCTTGTTATTCAGTAGTATCATCACCTGAAGGCAACTCTAACAGTGCTACCGATTGAACTGCACTGCCGGCAATACCCTTAATCGAGCTGTACATGTGGTTGGTATTGAGCAGCACTTTATCGATCTGCTTCTCTCTCTTTTTCCAAATCCCCTGCATCGAGCGTTTCTCAGACTCCAGGTCTGTTTTCATTTGGGTAAAGCCTTCAACGATGGCTTCAATCTGCAAGCGGAATTCGTTACTGGTGAGGAAATCATAGAGCATGCCCATCTTCTCACCCTTATTCTCCTGGGTGGTGATCGCCATACTTAATTGAATCACTGATTCCCTCAATACGGTACATAGTCCCTTGAACTCATCGAAGGAGCATATCCATATACCATCTTTCAGACCCAGGCGCTCCATACCTGCCGGCATGGCTTCTGTAACCAAAACACCGATATCTGCATTCCTGTCGCGGATATCTGATTTGAATTTTTCTATCCAGGTGGGCTGAAAGTTTTTAGTCCGCTTACTTTCATAATAGATGGTTCCACAGTTTGTTCGACTGTGTGTATTAATGGTCTGCATGCAGTCAGCGCCACGCTCACCCTTTTTTATTTCATCTATAGAGTCGAGAGGAAATTGAACAGCCAGCCACTCCTCAATCGCTAACTCCTGAACCTCCCCCTGTAGCTGCATGGAACCCTGATCCGCTTTGCGCTGGGCCTCTTGCAGTTGCTCTTTCAGCTGATTAATAATCTGCTCTTTTTCTGATATGTTGAGCTGAGCCTTTTGTGCTTCAGATTTTCTTATCTTCTCTTTCTCTTCACTCAGAGTTTTGTTTATTTGCTGCTGTGCTTCCAGTTCTATTTTATCTTTTAGCTCATCTTTTTCACGCTTCAGGCGCTCTATATCCGCTTTAAATTTATTAAGCTCCTTTACCTGCTCTGATTTACTCTCCAGCTCCTTTTGAAGGGCTGCCAATCTCTCTTCCTGTTCTTCTTCAGCCTGTTTCTTTAATTCTATTTTCAGCTTTTCACTTTCAGCCTTTAAACCATCCTGGATTGCGCTGGCCAACTTATCTTTATAACTCTCTTTTTCATGCTCAATGGCCTCTCTCTCTGCCTTGAGTTTTTCTTCATTGGCGACTAGTTCTTTCCGCTCTTTAGAAATCTGGTCGTTATATTTTTTCTTTAGCTCTTCATCTAGCTGATGGTAGAGTATTTCATTAACATCAATTTCTACGCCACAATTAGGGCATTTAATATTATTAGCATCTTGACTCATTATTTAGTGATACCTGATTACATCTTCAATATTTCAGTAGCGCTGAATCCACATTAACCGCAACAGCCCAAAGGCCTTTCAAACTTTCACATTGTAGCTCAATTTAGCTTCATCACCAGTAACCCCCCTAAAACCCCAGTTACTGGCTGGTGCTTCGGAAATGGTAATTTCCACATCCGCTGGTGACACCCCCAATTCTGACTCAATTCGCTGAAATAGCAGATGAATTAAACTTTTCTTTGCCTCGACAGAACGCCCCTCCAACATTGAAATTTCAATAACTGTATAGGCATCAGTTCTCCCCTGCGGATAGAAGTAGTCCTCTTTTTCCATGGGGAAAAACCTGTGCGCTCGTTTATTGTCGGGAAATGAGAGTGCTTCGACCATACATTGATTAATAACATCAGAGAGTTTTCTCTTTATGGGGTTAAGATTATCTTTAATTCCATAGATACGGATCATGCTGTTCCTTAATAGAGTCTGGCTCAGGTAGTTTCAACCTAAAAAGATCAGTTGGACAGCGTGAAGTGTGCGTTTGTGGTGGTGCAGGGCAAGACGCAACGACGCGGAATAGCCTGCTATTCCAAGGAGTTGCAACGCCGCCATGCGCCGCCACAAGTGTGCAATTCACGTTGTAGCGTATTTCACCCAACAGGTGACCATGACCATCGAAGCTAATTTCATCAAAATCATGAACATGTTATTAGAATGGAGCGGTCAACTGATTTTTTTAGGTTCAACCAACATACCACCCCTTCTTAAGCATATTCAATCACCTATTCCAACGCAGAGTATCCAAAGGAGAGTCACGGTGTGTAACACCATGCATCAAATTAGACTGAAGGGATGAGAGCAGGAACTATTGACAGAGGCCATCCGCTTGGGGAAAGCGTTATCTGGCGTGTAGCAAAGGTAAATGTGGCTTCTTTTTCAGTGGCTTAAGTAGAATTAACCGGCATAGAGTCGTTGTCAGGATGACTTCCCTGTCACCCTGTCCCCCAGCAGCACGAAATAATCCACCCGCTGCCTGTAAAGAGCCCGTTAGTCTCTTTAAAACATTATCCGGGCTGTGGGGAAATAAAAATCAACGTCTCCTTATTTTTGCTTCTTCTGCAGATCAACCCAAACCAGGCGATGATCTGAACTTGGGAATGGCCAATCCCCAACAAGATCAAAGAATGGATCGGTAGCTGCGGGCCAGAATACACCGGCACCCAGCATCCTGAGGTTTTTAGAAGGTAATACGTAGTCTGCACGGAGATTGCCAGGAGATCCATCTGCAAAGTCAGCGGTATCAAAATCGGCGCCACCAATATGGGTGATATTGGCGCCAGCCTGTCTTAGCATAGCATCTGCTCCGCCGATGCTTACCGGGGTAATGGCTGTGTTAACCAATGGGTGAGCCAGGAGCTTGCTGGTTGGGTCACCTGTACTGTCACCATCATGTGGATCGGCATTCAGGTCTCCCATAATTACGAATCGATCATTTGCAGAGAGACCACCTGTAACACCATCATCATCATAGATGTAGTCAGCATCGGTGATGTAGTCCATCCAGAAGCGGATTTCATCGTGGTTACGACGTCCATTTCTGTCTTCAGGACCATCAAACACAGGCGGTGTTGGGTGGCTTGCAAGCACATGGATCAGCTTACCTTTCACTTTGACAGGAATATCCCAATGACTCTTGGAAGAGAGTCTGAGTACCGACTTTTCATCTTCGCTATACCACGCCTCAGGCATCATGGAGTCTGGCATATCCTTCCACAAAAACTTCTGGAAAAGGCGAACTTTGTTGTATTTGATGGGATAGCGCGACAACACCACCATGCCATATTGACCAGGGAAGTTGCCAAAACCTTGCGCATCACCTGGACCATCGGTTGAGCCATCATTGTCCAAATCAAAACCTGTAGGCTCTCCAGTGTTCGACTCAGCTACATACATATGTTTGTAACGGATTCTCTTCGCACCGTTTTGCCTTACCCGCAGATAGTTCTGGCGGAACAGGTCGATGGCCTCACGTGCATCGTCATAGTCGAATTCATTCAGCAGTAGTATATCCGGACGCACTCGCTGAATAATCTCAGCAATGGCTTTTGCTTGAGGGTTATCAGGTGTTGAAAGATCAGTAATCAGATCACCCTGATTAGAGCGATTCAACGACACGTTGAAGGTTGCAAATCTCACACGCTTCTCATCTGACAGTTCAAGTCGCAGAACAACCGGATCATGGTCACTGGCAGCATCGAAAAACTCTGTATTCAGATGCACGACGTCATACTCTGCATGCTCTGCCAAACCATGGGACACCAGGATGTGGTCAAGTGCCTGAGCATTGCCTTGGTAATTATAGGTATATCTCTCCTCAACCGGCAGGCTCTCAGTCAAGTTGACCAGTTGTGGTGTGCTCTCTCCCTTGAGTGCGAGGATCGGTGACATAAAATTGAATTCATTCAAATCACCCAGCACGACCACATTAGCGTCAGGATCATCCTCTTGCAGTGTGGCAACGAATTCATTGACTACTTGCGCTTGTGCAAGACGTTGATCCTCACTGCCATTCACCGAAGGTTGAACTGTACCGAACAATGGTGTGCTACCACCTTTGGATGAGAAGTGATTATTGATCAGATGAATCTCTGCATCGGCTGCCTGGAAGCGCACATAGAGAGGCTTACGACTTCCTTCAAAAGCATCGCCATCAGCTAAATCTGAATCTGTTAGCTTGGTGACCGACTCCATATCTGGTTCGACGTACTCAGGATTATAGAGATAAGCAACCCGGATATTGGCACCTGGCTGACCACCATCCTGGTTATTCACAGGGGGGTTATCGATATATTCGTAATTTGGGCCACCCGCTTCACGAATCGCAGCAACCAGCATTTCCAAAGTCACTTCTGCATCAACAACACCATCGTCAGTTGAACCAGTGCTATCTTGTATCTCCTGCAGACCAATAATATCTGGCGCTTTAAGTGAACTGACAATCTGTTGAGCGAGCTGAGTAAAACGGCCATCAGCCACATCCTGGTCACCATCTTCATCATTTGGATCAAGATTCAGCACATTGTAACTCGCTACAGTCAACTGACGTTCGCGTTCACGTACCAGATCTGTCTCTTCAGCTTGAAGGTTTTCATCACTACGAGTGAATTCCTCTGTGGGATAGACTTCAAAATTACCGTATGAATATCCAACAACGCCGGTTACATCACCGAGTCGATCGCTACTATTCACATTAACAAACAGATCGTAGATACCGCTGTCGAAATCGATCTGAATACGTTCAGGATTAAAGTCATCAGGCTGAATAGTGATGCCACCACGATCATTTAAACCCGTTGCATCAACACCATTGTTGGCCAGGGTAAAGATCTCGCCATATCCATTGGTAGGTGATACGGCAACCGCATCCTCTACTTTGACGCGCATCCCTTCAAGGCTCTCGTAGAAATCTATGCCATCTTGCAGTGGATCAAAAATCGTGAGTAAGTCGTTGTCGATAATCTGATTTGGTGGAACCCGTCCACTTCTACCGAGCATGACCGGCTCTGGCAGCATATTATCGTTGGATTCAACAGTGATGTCAGGACGATAGAATTCAGTCAGAGATAGATTGCCGGAAGAGCTGCCACCAGGAACATATTCACTGACAACACCTGATACACGTACCGCATCACCAACCTGCAGACCGTGCCCAGTACCGGTATAGATGTAGATCGCATCAGATGTCGCATCATTACCGTCACCCAATACATCCTGCACAAATACTGCATTGGAATCGGTTGCTGTGACAACACCGGTCGTTGTAACCTGTTGTCCATCGTAGGCTGAGGTATGACTTGATCCCTGGATATCGTATATAGCCAGGACCTCATTGTTATTGCCACCTGTATCCCCTGCACCACTACCATCACCGATATCGGAACCATTCAGACTCTGGCCTACATTCAGTGTGTTGACGGTTTGAGTAAGGCCGGAGACCCAGACAAAGTCAGTATCAAGGGTACCACTGCCTTGCAGCTGAAGAGACTGCCCGATTTGGGTAGAAGAGGTTTCGGATACACCGATATCGATACTGGTCATTCCAGCAGCTACACCGGAGTTGGCAACAAAACTTCCTTCATAACTGATAAACTGTACAACCAACCCAGTATTGTCCACCAAGGCCATACCATCAGGAGCACCATTCTGTATGCCACTGTGACTTATGCTGCTAAAGCCATACCCACTGCCTGTATCATCACTCAGAACTCCGGAGAGATCATAGATGGCATATGGACTAAGGACTGAGGAGGAGCCATTATATAGCACCAATTGCCAACCGGAGAGATCTGTACCTGTTGGACCGGTAATCTCTACAAATTCACCACTATCAGCTCCTGCGTTATCGTAGTGTATTTCATTAATAAAAACCGTTGTATCGGCATAGACCGATTGGCATGACGCCGCGATAAGGGCAGCCAGAAGGCGCTTTTGTATAGACATCTGTGTCATCCTTAGGTTGATCAATTGCATCTTATGCAGAAGAACAAAACCCTATACAGATTAGATTTCGAAAATTTGTGGTTTTGATGACGTTTTGTTTATACTTTTTGGATTTATCAGATTACTTACAGGCAAACTTCATTATTCCGTACTCTAGTGTGGTACGTCATACTAGTGGGCCATGCTGTAAATTCGGTATCACTCAGAGTTACGGTGATAGTTAAGGATCTGCGGAAGGTTCCAGATGGTTTTTGTGAATTTCCAGCGCGACTTGGTGGGGCATGGCCCCACCCTACACTTTAATATAGACAGGTAGGGTGGGGCCATGCCCCACCAACTGCAC